>NZ_JBZVFG010000001.1:66037-100249 GCF_058402785.1 Candidatus Magnetaquiglobus sp. | reverse complement strand
GGTGGCGGCGGCGTCTCCTTGGGCGGTGGCGGCGGTGGCGGGGCCTCCTTGGGCGGTGGCGGCGTCTCCTTGGGCGGCGGCGGGGCCTCCTTCGGAATCGCGGGCGGCGTCAACGACTTGGGCGCGGTCGGCTGTTTCTTTGGTGGCATCTCCACCAAAGCCACGGCAAAGACCGGTTGCATCGGTGGCTTCGGCGGCGTGAAAGGCACCAGGAAGAACAGTGCCACCACCAACAGATGGAGCACCACCGAAAACAGCAGGGTGAGACGAGAAAGCATCGAGAATCAGCCAGGGGGTTCGGTGATCAGTCCGACCCGGTCCACGCCCGCCATCTGCAACTGGGTCATCACGGTCATGATCGAACCATACGTGGCGTTGCGGTCACCACGCACATATACCGGGAAATTGGGATTGTTGGCGCGGATGCCGCGGATCTTGTCCACCATTTCGGTGATGTTCACCGCCCGCTCCTCGATGAAGGTGGCCCCATTGGCGGTCACGCTGATCACCAGGGGTTCATGATCCGTGCTCATGGCGTTGGCCTCGGAGTCCGGGAGATTCACCTCCACACCCTGGGTCAACAACGGCGCGGTCACCATGAAAATCACCAGCAGCACCAACATCACATCCACCAGTGGCGTGACGTTGATTTCGCTCATGGTACTGACGCGGTCCGATCCCGAACCGCTCATGTTCATGCTCATGGCCATCAGGTCAGACTCCCGCGACGTGAGGTCTGCCGCTCCAGGATGTTGAGGAATTCCGAGCCGAAGTTCTCCATTTTCTGATGCTGGCGACGCAGATCTGCGGCGTATTTGTTGTAGGCGATCACCGCCGGAATCGCCGCCACCAGACCCATGGCCGTGGCGATCAACGCCTCGGCGATGCCGGGGGCCACCATGGTCAGGGTGGTGGACTTGGCGCCCGCCAGACCCAGAAACGAGTTCATGATCCCCCACACCGTGCCGAACAGGCCGATGAACGGGCTGGTGGAGCCCACGGTGGCCAGAAAGGTCAACCCGCGTCCCAGATTGTCCACCTCGCGGTTCAACGCCACGGTCATGGCGCGCCGCACGTTCATGAACAGATCACCCACCTCGCTGGTTCGGGTGCCGTTCCCCTCCCACCGTTTCCACTCGCGAAAGCCGGTCACGAACACCGTCACGATCGGGCTTTCCGGCCACTCCTGGGCCGCGGTCTGGTAGAGCTTGGCCACGCTGCCACCGCTCCAGAACCGCTCCTCGAACTCTGCGGCATCCTTGGTGACGCGTCGGAACCGCCGCCACTTCTCGATGATGATCGCCCACGAGACGATCGAGGCCAGCAGCAGGGCCAGCATCACCATTTTCACCACTGGGCCGGCCTGGAACACGAGATCCAGAATGCTATGTGAGGTCAATGCTTGTGGATTCACGGCAATTCTTCCAAAGGAGGTTACCGTGGATCGCCGAAAACGGGGGATCCACGGGCTGGGGTGAGGGGGTTCACCCCCCATCTAGAGCCTGCCTGGTGATTCCATGAATGGAATCACCAAACCTGCACGAATCGAAAAAAACGATTCGTGCTTCTCAAATCGCGGCGCAATTGGGCGGGCCATGAATGGCCCGCATCGGCTGTTTGGCCTTTGCCAAACAGCCTCTAGGCAATCCGCAGCCGGTTCAGGATATCCTGGGGGATGCGAACCGGCTTGAAATCACGACTCAACATGGCGATCCGCACCTTGGCCCGGATCAGCGGGGTTGGCTCGGGGTGGCCATCCATTCGGGTGATGGTTTGCGTCAGCGACAGGCTGACGCGTTTGGTCTCCGTCAATATTACCGAAACATTGAGCAGGTCGTCCAGGCGTGCGGAGGCCAAAAAGTCGATTTCCATGTTGACGACCGCGAACAGAAGTCCGCGTTCGCTCGATAACGTCGCCTGTTGGTGGCCAAGATGGCGCAGCCACTCGGTTCTGGCCCGCTCCATGAACTTCAGGTATTCGGCGTGGTAGACCACGCCGCCGGCATCGGTGTTTTCGTAGTAGACCCGTGCCGGCCAGGTGAATGGGTGCGTGATCAAAACAGCGATCCCTGCCATGTCGCCGGCGGCACCCGTTCCAGATGGTGCCAGGCTGCCGGCGTGGTGCGTCTGCCGCGCGGGGTGCGATCCAGAAACCCCTGTTGCACCAGATAAGGTTCGATCACCTCTTCGATGGCGTCGCGGGTTTCGCCGAGCGCCGCCGACAGGGTGTCGAGTCCCACCGGACCCCCGGCGTATTTGTCGATGATGGTCAGAAGCAGTCGTCGGTCCATGGCATCGAGTCCCAGCTGGTCCACATCCAGAAGCGTCAACGCGGCGTCGGCCAGTTCGGCGTCGATGTGGCGGGCTTGACGCACCTGGGCGAAGTCCCGCACCCTTTTCAAGAGCCGGTTGGCGATGCGTGGCGTGCCGCGCGCCCGTTTGGCGATCTCCATGGCACCGGCGGGCAGGATCGGGATGGCCAGCAACTGGGCAGAACGCTGCAAGATTCGCGCCAGCTCTCCGGGGGAGTAGAACTCCATGCGCGCCAGTATGCCGAAACGGTCGCGCAGCGGGTTGGTCAGAAGGCCGGCGCGGGTGGTCGCCCCCACCAGCGTGAAAGGGGGGAGATCGATCTTGATCGAGCGCGCCGACGGGCCTTCGCCGATCATGATGTCGAGTTGATAATCCTCCATGGCCGGATAGAGGATCTCCTCCACCGCCGGACTCAGACGGTGGATCTCGTCCACGAACAGCACGTCGCCGCGTTCCAGGTTGGTCAACAGCGCCGCCAGATCTCCGGCCCGTTCGATGATCGGCCCGGAGGTGGTTTTCAAGCCGCACGCCATCTCGGCGGCGATGATGCGCGCCAGGGTGGTTTTGCCCAATCCGGGCGGACCGTGCAGCAGCAGGTGGTCCAGGGACTCCCCGCGCGATCTGGCGGCGTGGATGAAGACGCGGAGATTGGCCTTGAGCCCCTCCTGGCCGACGAATTCGTCCAGACGCGGCGGTCGCAGCCCCGCCGCGTCGCGACGCTCCTCCTCGGGGTCGGGTAGCGGGGAGAGGATGGGGTTCATCGCGACAGGATCTTCAAGGCGGCGCGCAGGGCGATGGCCGGATCGGAGAGTTCATCGGGCGGCAGGGTGCGCAACACCCGTTCGGCGTCCGGGGCGCGGTAGCCGAGGTTGACCAGGGCGCTGATCAGATCCTGGCGCAGGGAGGGTTGCACCGGCACGGCGGGCGCGGGCGACGGGGCGTTCGGATCGATGGGGTTGGCCGGTTGGGCCTCGGGCAGGGTGCCGGAGATGGTGGCGGGGAGGGCGGGGAGACGATCCTTCAACTCCACCACCAGCCGCATGGCGATCCGTTTGCCGATGCCGGGAATGCGCGCCAGCAGCGTGACATCCTCCCGCGCCAGGGCCGAGACCAGGGCTTCGGGCGCGAAGGTGGAGAGGGCCGCCATGGCCAGCCTGGCGCCAATGCCGGTCACCGAGTTCAACACCACGAACACCTCGCGTTCGGCGGCGGTGGCAAAGCCGTGCAACAGAAAGGCATCCTCGCGCACATGGGTCACGGTGACCAGGTGGACCGCTTCTCCGATGCCGGGAAGCCGCTCGAAGGTGGAGAGCGGAATGAAGACCCGATAGCCCACCCCGCCCACATCCACCACCACCTGGTGGGGCTCCTTTTCCGCCAGAATGCCGCGCAGATGGGCGATCATCGGGTTCTTCCTTTCTGGTGGGGCCTTTTTTGCGTTGGCATGCCATGCGGATGGGCGATCATTTCGGTTTCCCTCCCGCGGCCACGCGGGCGGCGATGCTGGTGCTCTGTTGCAGGTGACACAACGCCCCGGCCAGGGCGTCGGCGGCATCCTGGGGGGGTGCGCTTTCCAGGGTGAGCAGCATGCGGATCATGGCCTGGACCTGTTGCTTCTCCGCGCGACCGAACCCCACCACCGCCTGTTTGATCTGCAGGGCGGTGTATTCGAACACCGGCAGTCCCGCCGCGTCGGCGGCGACGATCGCCACGCCTCGGGCATGGCCGAGTTTCAGGGCGCTCTGCACATTGGCCGAAACGAAGATCTCTTCCACCGTGACCGCTTCGGGTTGATGGTCGCGGATCACCGCGCTCACCCCGGCGAAGATCCTGCCGAGCCTTTCGGGCATGGGGCTCTCCGGCGAGGTGCGGATGCAGCCGTGGGCGACGTGTCGAAACCGGGAGCCGATCGATTCCACCACCCCCCAGCCGGTCACCGTGGTGCCGGGGTCGATCCCCAGAACGCGCATCGCGGTGGTCAACCCAACCGTTCCATGATCTCGTCCGGGATGTCGAAGTTGGCGTGAACCTTCTGAACATCGTCGTTGTCTTCGAGCATGTCGAGCAGCTTGAGCATCGAGGAGGCCTGTTTCTCGTCGTTGAGGGTGACGGTGTTTTGCGGACGGAGGGTCACCTCGGCGGAGAGCGGATTGGCGAAACCGGCCTTGGCCAGGGCATCGCGCACGGTTTCGAACTCCTCGGGGGCGGTGATCACCGCGCACTCGCCATCCGCGGAGAGCATGTCTTCGGCGCCGGCCTCGAGGGCGGCCTCCATGAGTTGTTCCTCGTCAACGTCTTGAAAGAGAAGCTCTCCCTTTTTGTCGAAGAGGTAGGCCACGCAGCCGGAGGCGCCCATGTTGCCGCCGTACTTGTTGAATACGTGGCGCACGTCCGCGACGGTGCGGTTGTTGTTGTCGGTCAGGGTGTCGACGATCACCGCGACGCCACCCGGACCATACCCCTCGAAGCGCACCTCCTTGTAATCGGTGCCATCCTCGGCGCCCGCGCCGCGTTTGACCGCCTTGTCCATCGTGTCCTTGGGCATGTTCTGCGCGCGTGCCGCGAGCAATGCGGCCCGCAGACGCGGGTTGAACGAGGGTTCCGGTCCGCCGATGCGCGCCGCCGTGACGATCTCACGGATCAGCTTGGTGAAGACCTTGCCGCGCTTGGCATCCTGCGCGCCCTTGCGGATTTTGATGTTGGCCCATTTGCTGTGTCCAGCCATGAAAACGTTCTCCTGATGAACGATAAGAGGCTTTGGTGATTCCATTCAGGGAATCACCAAACCTGCACGAAGCGAAAAAATCGATTCGTGCTTCTCAAATTGCTGCGCAATTTGGTGGGCCATGAATGGCCCGCGTCGGCTGTTTGGCCTGCGTCAAACAGCCTCTGAAAAACCGGCGTGGCAGGGCCGGGGCTCCATTTCCTTAATCAAGATTAGACCAATTCTTTCGGTTTCGCCAGTCGTGATGCGCCGTGGTTTGGAGTGCGCGCCGGGCACGCCGTGAATTTTCTGCAAACCGATGGACTTTTGCTTGCGTGAAAAGGAAATTGATTATATCAATCAATCCAGATATACGCCTATCAGGCCGTTTTTATTCATAGGATCGAGAAAAGGTGTCATGAAAAACGTGACAGCAGGGTCGGGCTTGGGTTTGCGTGCCACGATGATCGCCATCGTGACCACGCTGTTGGTCTCGTCGCTGGTCGGGGGCGGTCTGTTGATCCACAGCCTGCGCGCCACGCTGCAAGGCTATGCGGGCATCTCCGATGTGGCGGAAAGGCTCAATGACACCACCCGGCGCATGAATACCCTGATGCTCATGTGCCGGCGCGGCGAAAAGGATTTTCTGTTGCGGCGCGGTGCCGGCGACGTGGAAAAGGTGGTGACCTACTCGGGTCAACTCGAAACCGATGCGCAATTGGCGCGGGAGTTGGCCAAGGATCCCCTGATCGCCGATCCCAAGGATGTGGAGAGCGCCGAGCGGATCCTGGCGAGCACCGGTCGCTATCGCGACGCCTTCCTGGCGGTGGTCAAGGCGGTCGAGGCCAGTGGCGGGAACCTTTCCACCGCCGAGGTGAAGGCCAAAATCGACACCATGCGCGCCACCGTGCATGAGATCGAACCGTTGGTCGAGGAGATCTCCAACCGGGTCGAACTGCGCGCGGAACAGATGCGCGCCGAGATCGCGGCCCGCTCCAACGGGTTGATGAGCACCGCCTTGTGGGTTTTCGGGATCCTGACCCTGATCGGTCTGGGGATCGCGGTCAACGGGGCCCGGCGTGTGCTGCGTCAGATCGGCGGCGAGCCCGCCGTGGTGAGCGACCTGGTGTCGCGCATCGCCTCCGGGGATCTGACCGTGCGCGGCAGTGGGCGGGATGTCGGGCTGCTGGGCGAAATCGTCGCCATGGCCGAGCGGTTGCGCGACATGATCACCCTGATCCGCCTGCAGGGGGTTTCGACCCTGCCGCCGGTGAACGATCAGATCGCCAAGGCCGTGGAGCGGCTGGGACAGGTGGCCGACGAGGTGCGCGGCAGCACCATCTCGGCCCAGTGCTCCAACGAACGCCTGGAGGAGCTGATTCACGAGCAGGTGAAATCCGGCGCGGATTACATCGTCCGCTCCATGGTGGACATCGGCGGCGCGGTGGGCGAGCAGTCCCGTGCCGCCGGCGTGGTCTCGCTGGCCGCCGAGGAGGGGAGCGCCAACACCTCGACCCTGGCCTCCGCCGCCGAGGAGATCAGCGCCAATGTCGGGGAGGTGAACCACAGCCTGGAAGAGGTCGGTCGCATGATCGACAGCGTGACCGCCAGCATGAGCCGTCTGACGCGCAGTCAGGAGGCGGTGCGGCGGCGTTGTCTGGATGCCGACGCCGAGGCTTCTCGGGCCACCGGCATGGCGCGGAACGGTCGCCAGGTGATGGAGGAGCTTACCGAGTCGGCGCAACTGATCGGGCAGATCGTGCAGACCATCAACAACATCGCCGAGCAGACCAACATGCTCGCCTTGAACGCCTCGATCGAGGCCGCCGGAGCCGGCGAGGCGGGCAAGGGGTTCGCGGTGGTGGCCAACGAGGTGAAGGCCCTGGCCCGTCAGACCGCCGAAGCCACCGGGGACATCGGCAGCCGCATCCACCAGATCCAGATGCAGGCCAACGACGCCGCCAGCGCCGTGGACGAAATCGCCGGGGTGATCGAGCGGCTGGCGGATGTCAACCGGGAGATCGTGAATGCCGCCGACGAGCAGGCCCTGGCCGCCACCGACATCGCCCATTCGATGGACGGGGTAACCCGTGCCGCGGACACGGTGATGCGCGGCTCCCAGGAGTTGGGTTCGGCGGTGGACGAGATCGCCCGCACCGCCAACACCCTGGGCAACGGCTCCCGCGAGCTGGCCGACACCGCCACTTCCATGGCCTCGGCCATCGAGGAGACCGCCACCCAGGCCGAACAGTCCAACAAGCTGGCTCAGGCGATGCTCGCCACGGTGGCCGACACGGTGAGCGCCTCCCAGGGGATGCGCGTGGACATGGAACGCACCCGCATGGCCTCCGGGCGGCTCGAATCCACGGCCCAGACCATCTCGTTGCTGATCGACGCGTTGGGAAGCGTGTCGCGTCGATTGCACGACGCCCAGGCCTCCCTGAATACCGGCGCGCCCCCCTTTGACATGCTGCGGGTCAAGACCGCGCACCTGGAGTGGCTGCGCAAGCTCGAGGAGATGATCAACGGCGAAGCGGTGATGAACGAACGGGATGCCGGTGACGCCAGGGCCTGTCCCCTGGGCATGTGGCTGTTCGCCGCCGATGAGGGTGGCCGCTTCGCCTCCCTGTCGGCCTACGCCAGCGTCGAGTCCACCCACGACCGGGTGCATGCCCTGGCGCGCGCCGTGATCCGCGATCACGGCGAGGGCCGAGAGGCGCGCGAAGGTCTGCAACGGTTCAATCAGGAGCGCGATGCCTTGTTCCTTGCCCTGGACCAGCTCTACGTGGAGGCGGCGCGCTCGAGCGGTTGAAAACAGGTGCGTCGGGCGCGGCTCCGACGCATGCCGGACCTCGAATGCCGGCGCCCGGCGACGCACTCGGGGAGCCGGCGCCCGGCGACGCACTCAGGGAACCAGCGCCCGGCGCAATTGTTCGACGTTGTGCCGGAACAGCTTGACATAGGTCGGCGCCGGTCCCTTTTCATCCGAGAGCGCCTCGACATACAGGGTGCCGCCCGGCCTGGCGCCGGTCGCCTCTCCGATCTGGCGCACCACGCGCGGGTCGTTGGAGCTTTCCAGGAAATAGACATGAATCCCCTCCGCGCGAATCTGCCGGATCAGGTTGGCGATATCCCCCGCGGAGGACTCCGACTCGGTGGAGAGTCCCAGCGGCGCGATGAAGGTCAGGCCATAGGCCTCGGCAAAGTAACCAAACGCATCATGCCCGATCAACACCTTGCGCCGCTCTGCCGGAATGGTCCCCATCAGGCGACGGGTTTCGGCATCGAGCGTCTCGATCTCGCCGATCAGACGAATGCCGTTCTCCTGGTAGCTTGACAACCGTTTCGGGTCCGCCGCGCCGAAGGCCTGGACGATGTTGTGGACGTAGATCATCCCGTTGGCGGCGTTGTTCCAGGCATGGGGATCGGTGATTTTGTGGCCATCCTCCTCCATCTGCCTGGGCACGATGCCGGTCGTGGCCACCACCGGCACCCCCTTGAAGCCGGACGCCTTGACCAGACGATCCATCCACCCTTCCAGCCCCAGACCGTTCATGAGAACCACCCGGGCGCCTCTGATGAGGCGCACGTCCGCCGGGGTGGGTTCGTAGGTGTGCGGATCGCGATCCGGACTCACCAGGGTGGTGACCTGGACGTGTTCCCCGCCCACCTGGCGCGCCAGATCGCCGAGAATCGAATGGGTGGCCACCACCTCCATGGGGGCGGCCCGCAGCGGGACCGGAAGCAAACAGAAGAGACCAAACAACAAGATGATAACCGGAAATTTCCTCATGATCGACTCCCTTGCATGGATGTGTGGACCATCTGGTCATTGTGTCAGGTGCGGACGGGTGAACAGGCGTTGCGCCACGCCACCGGGCGCGAAACCCAACGACAGGATGAACAGAACGCTGGCGGTGAGCACGATCGCCGGTCCCGAAGCCAGATGGGCATGAAACGAAATCAACAGCCCCAGATAACCGGAACCCCAGGCAACCCCCATGGCCACCAGCACCATGCCGGTCAGGGTGCGCGCCCACAGACGGGCCACGGCTGCCGGGATCATCATCAGACCCACGGCCATCAAGGTGCCGAGGGTCTGGAAACCGGCCACCAGATTGATCACCACCAGCGCCAGAAACAGCAGATGCTGACCGCGACCATGCCCCCCGACCATGCGCAAGAAATCCGGATCGAAACACTCGGCCACCAGCGGACGCCATACCAGCGCCAGGCTCATCCAGGTGAGCGTGGCGATCAGGCCCACCAATCGGATCGCGCCTTCGTCGATGGCCAGGATGGTCCCGAAGAGCACATGCAACAGATCGACATTCGAGCCGCGCAATGAGACGATCAACACCCCGGCAGCCAGCGAGGTGAGATAGAAGGTGGCGAAGGTGGCATCCTCCTTGAGTACCGTCTCGCGGCTCACCTGACCGGAAAGCAGCGCCACGACCAGGCCGGCCACCAGACCGCCCGCCCCCATGGCCGGATAGGAGAGACCGGCGATCAGAAAGCCGATGGCCGCGCCCGGCAAAACGGCATGGCTCAAGGCATCGCCCACCAGACTCATGCGGCGCAGCATCAACAGCACGCCGACCGGACCCGCTCCCAATCCCAACGCCAGGCAGGCCATCAATGCCCGGCGCATGAACCCGAAGTCGTCGAACGGGGCGATCCACCATTCATGCAGCGTCATGGCCATTCCCGGAAACCTCCACACCCGATGTGCACGGTTTGGCCCGCTCGTTCCAAGCCTCGGCCATGGTGCGCGCCTGACGTAAAGTCTCGTCGCTCAACACCGTCTCCGTATCACCCCAGGCGATCCGGTGTCGGGCCAACAACAAGGTGTGCGGAAAATGGGCGCGAATCTGCTCCAGATCGTGCAGGATCGCGATCACCGTTCGACCCTCCCGTTGCCAGCGATGCAGCAGTTCCAACAACGCTTCGGTGGAATGGGCGTCGAGCGCGGCAAACGGCTCATCCAGAAGAATCACCCGCGCATCGAGCATCATCAACCGCGCAAACAGCACCCGCTGGAACTGTCCGGCGGACAAGGCCTCGATGCCGCGTCCCTCGAAACCGCTCAGACGCACGATCTCCAGCGACCGGCGCGCCCTTTCGGCCAGTTCGCGCGTCACCCGACCCAGGGCGCCACTCTGCCGCCAGGCACCCATCAACACGGTGTCGGCCACGCTCATGGGAAAGGTGCGATCCAGCCGGCTCGATTGGGGCAACCAGGCAATCTGCTCTCTGGCAAGACCGTGCCAATCGATCGATCCGCCAGCCAGAGGGAGTTCCCCCATCAGCGCCTTGAAAAGGGTCGTTTTTCCCGCACCGTTCGGTCCGGTGATCGCCGTGAGTTCTCCGGCGGCGAAACGACCGGTCAGATGATGCACCGCCGGGTGACGGTGATAGGTGACGGTGAGATCCCGAACCCCGATCATGGCAACGCCACCGACCAGAAAATTCCCAGCCACAAGAGCACGATGGGCAGGATGGCGATGAGGACGCGCCGCGCGGCGTCCATCGCCAGGAGCGAATGCGACATGGGATCGTCCGGCGTTTCGACCGGTGAGGATGGCGGCTCGAGAGGAGGTTTGACGGAGGAGGGCATCAGGCGGTCGGCTCGACAATAGAATGATATATTGTATCAATTTCTTGACAGACTAATCGATACTGTCTATCGTTGTCAACGGCTTTTTTCAGCGCCGGTTCGTCTTCTGTCTCGACCTGTGACCTCAACGGATCCAACCCGAACCATCGACCATCAATATGTCTGCCACACCTCCCGCATCTTCGCCTGTCACGCTGTTTCCCAAAGCCGGGCACGACCATGAGCCTTGCCGCGACTGGATGATCGAGCGCGCCGAGAGTCTCTGTCGGGATCTGGGGGTGCGCTTCACCCCGCAACGCCGCGAGGTGCTGGAGATTCTTGCCACGTCCCACCACTGTCTGGGAGCCTACGACATTCTCGAACGGATGGCGCATCGGGATCGTCGCCCGCCGCCCGCGGCGGTCTACCGTTCGCTGGATTTTCTTCTGGAACTCAAACTCGTCCACCGCATGACCAGCCGCAACGCCTTTTTCGCCTGCACGCGCGCCACCCATGCCGCACCGCTCCAGTTCTGGATCTGTCGTCACTGCGGGGTGGTGGCGGAAAGCGAATCGACGCGGATCACCGAAGAGGTTTCGCGTCTGGCCGGACAGCTCGCCTTTCGTCCGGAGACGATCAACGTGGAGATCGAAGGAGCCTGCCAGACATGTCGCGGCACCCCGTGAATGGTCAGTCCGCCGCCTCTCCGGTGGCTGCCGAGAAGTGGATCGGGGCGCTGATCCTGCTCGTGTTCGTGCTGGTGGCCTTTCTGCCCCTGGTGGGCCAGAACACCAACAGCCTGATCCCCTTCCTGGATCGGGTGAACACCACGCCCGGCACCGGCTGGCGCGAGAACTTCGCCACCTATTTCGTGGCCATCGTGCTCGAGGGGGCGCCCTACATGATCCTGTCGGCCTGCGCCGGGGCGATCATCGAGCTGCTGGTTCCGCCCCACTGGCTGCCGCGCGCGGTGCGGCGTCTGGGGGTGTGGGGGATCCCGATGGTGGTGGCGATCTCCCCGCTCTTTCCGATCTGCGAATGCGGCATCGGTTTCGTGGCGCGCCGCCTGCTGCGCATGGGACTCCCCTTGCCGCATACCCTGGCCTATCTTCTGGCCGCGCCGATCCTCAACCCGCTGGTGCTGGCCGGCACCTGGATGGCCTATGGCCAGAACTGGGTCTATCCGGCGGTGCGCGGCCTGGGGGCGGTGGTGGTGGCGATGGTGGTGGCGTTCGGATTTTCCAGGGTGTCGTCGTCGGTTTTGACCTTCCGTCCCGAGGAGTCCACTCCGTCCGCCTGCTCCCACGGCGCCTGCGACCACCGCCACGACCAGCCCACCCTCGGCGCCCGCATCCACCATGTGCTCACCCACACCCGCGAGGATTTTCTGGAGACCGGACTTTATTTCCTGTTCGGGGTGTTCGTGGCCAGCCTGTTGAAGACCTTCGTGGACCCGGCCTGGATCGAGGGGTTGGGACAGGGCTCCCTGCTGGGTCCGGGGGTGATGATGGTGTTGGCCTTCACCCTGTCGTTGTGCGCCGGAGCCGACGCGTTCGTGTCCGCCAGCTTCACCGGCTTCTCGATCCCGGCCCACGCGGCGTTTCTGGTGCTGGGACCGATGCTCGACATCAAGCTGTTGTTCATGTATCGCACCCTCTTTGCGACGGGCTTCATCGTCCGTTTCGCGCTTGCGATCCTGTTGGCGGTGTGCGGGTATGTCGTGGCGTTGCAACAACTGCCCGACGGGTGGCTCGAGACCCTGGGACTGCCGTTTCTGGGCTGACGGATCGGGTTGGATGGAGAAGGGAGAACAAGAACCATGCGACTGCCCGACGGTTTCTGGAAAGAGCTGCAACTGCACGGCTGGATGATCTTTCTGGCCTACATGATCCTCACCGGCAAGGATCTGAGCTATCTGGCCCCGCTGCAACACCAGATCCTGCTGGCCGGGGGGGCGGTGCTGTTCGTGGCGCTGATGGCCGGTTTTTTCGCCAAGAGGTCGGCCACGCTCCCGGTCGGCGCGGGCGGGGGGTGGCGGGCGTTCCTCGAGTCCACCGGACACTGGGTTCCTTTTCTGGTCGTGATGCTGATGGGGGTGACCACCCTGAACATGGATCTGGCCAGTCTGCGCAACGGCATCCAGATGCGGGTGATGGATCCGGACCGGGTGCCGGAGGATCCCACCGCCCGGCTGGCCCATCTGCGGGTCGGGGAGTACCTGGAGACCACCCACATCCAGCTGTATGGCCAGGCGGTGCTCGCCGCCGACGCTCCGGTGAGTCTGATCGGGCGTCTGGCGCGGCTGAATGGGGAGCAGTTCGCCAAGGCCTTTCCGACCCTGCCTTCTCGGGAGGAGAGTCATCTGTTGTATCGGTTCGCCATCGCCTGTTGCGCGGCGGACGCGACCCCGCTGACGGTGTTGCTGGAGGGGGTTCCGGCAGATGCGGAGGTGGGTCGTGAGGGGTGGTATCGGGTACGCGGGGTGACCCGCACCACGGATGAGACCGGTCCGATCGTGGTGCGCATCGACCGCCTGGAGCCCATCCCCGCGCCGGAGAAGCCGTTCTTGAGCTGGCTGGATGTGTATTGAGCCGCATCCGGTGCGATTTCTTGGGCAACGGGGCGTTGCAAGACCGACTGGCGCGGTTCAATAATCCTTCTTCCACTGCACGCCCACATCGCCGTTGGATTTGGCGTCCACGCCGGTCTTGAGGTAGATCTGCGGGGTCATCTCGATCTCCACGTTGATCCGTCCCGAGTCGGCCTTGATCCCCTTTTCCACCTCCAGGTAGATCTCGTCGGTGATGTACTTGCCGGCGCTCACCGTGCCGCTCTCCAGCGAGGTGCCGCCCACGTCGAGCCGGTCGATCCCCAGACCGCGCTGGAACTTGCCGAGCAGGCCCGGTCCGCCCCCCTGCATGCTTTTCACCGCCACGGCCAGGCGCAGCGCCTGGGCCGGGGTGATGGCGTCCGTGGCGCGATCGAACAACAGGTGGGAGATGATCTCTTCCTCGGAGAGCATGGGTTCGCTGGTCAGTTTCACCCTGGGACGGCGTGCCGCCCCTTCCAGGCCGACGTGGGTGGTGATCTCGCCGCGCCGGACCGTGGCCTCCATGGCGATCCACGGCTCGGGCGGCCAGTTGCCATCGAAGGTCAGCGCCCCCTCCGTCAACTGGAAACGGCGCTCCAGCAGATCGAGATACCCGCGCCGCACCCGCATCTGACCGGCCACCTTGGGTTCGGCCAGGGTGCCGCCGAGTTTCAGCTCCCCCAGCCACTCCGAATCCAACCCCATGCCGCGCACGAACAGCCGTCCCGGAATCTGCGTCGTGACCTCCAGGCGGGTCTCCTTCGGGAAGAGCCCGATGTCTGGCGCGGTGGGGGTGTCATCTCCGATGCGCGGCTCGTCGAGTTCCACCACCTGGATCTCCTCGTCCGCGGTCTTGCCGGGATGGAACTCTGCCCGGTTCACAGTCAGCGCGCCGCTCAACCGCAAGGCGGTCAGATCCCCTGCAAGGCGCAACGGTCCGCTCAACTGGGCGGTCAGATCGTCGCGCCGGAGCAGGGTGGCCTCCTCGAGGGTGGCATCCAGGGTGATCGGGAAGTGGCGCTCCGGATCGAGTCGCATCCGTCCCGTCGCCCGCACCCGTCCTTTGTCGCCGTCCGTGGCGGAGAACTCCTCCAGACGCAGTTCCTCCCCCTCGGCCTTGAGATTCAGGGTGATCCCGTGCAGGATCGTGCCCGACTCCACCAGCTCCAGATGGCCCCGATCCAGCTCCGCGCCGCCCCGCACCATCGGTTGGTTGAGCGTGCCGCCGGCCACCAGATCGACCCGCACCACCCCTTCCAGCCGTCCGAAGCGCTCCGGGGCGCTCCATTTGGCCAGTTCGGCCAGGGGGATCCCGGCCTTCAGGCCGCCGGCCAGCCGCCCGTCGGGCACCACCGTCACCCAGGGAGGGCGCGCCAGTATCCGCACCGGCACCACCAGTTCGCCGCGCGCCTCCTCGGGCGCCAGACCGCGCGCGCTCCAGGAGAGGCGCGGCTCCCGGCCATCGTTCACCTCGGCGGTCAGGGAGAGGTCCAGGGGGGGCAGATGGCGCCAGGAGTCGCTCGACGCGCGCCCCTGGGTGATGGTGGCCCGCGCCTCCAGGTTGGGGCGCTCCACAAGCCCCGAGGCGCTCAGCTCCAACGCGCTTTTGCCGCGCATGGCCCCAAACCCGAGACGTCGCGCCAGATCCAGATCGCCCCGTGCCGTGAAACGCCCCTCGATCCGTTTCCCCTCCTGCTTCCACCCCCCGGAGAGGGTCGCGTCGCCCAGGGCGAGTTCCCAGGGGGTGACGCGGATTGTGTCGTTCTTGCGATCGTTCTGCTGGATGGTCACCGGCTTGACGAGTCGAAAGGGCTCTTTGTCGAGCTGGCCGGTCAGCTCCGCGATCTCCCAGAGGTTTTCGTCCGCGCCGCGTTCCAGTCTCCCCCGGCTCTTGAAGGTGACCGGCCAGCCCAGCTCGCCCCGCCCGTCGGCGTTGAACGCCAGTTTGGCCAGACTCCCGGAGACGCGCCCCTTGAGGGCATCGACGCGCCATCTCTCCCGTTGCCATTTGGCTACCTCGAAATCGGCCTCCACCTCCGGCCTGCCGCGCGTCAGACCGGCGCGTCCGGTCAGCTTCAGGCTTTCCAGGCGTCCGAAGGGGCCGGTCAGGCCGGTCAAACGGGCGTTGAGATGGCCGGCGGGGCGTCCCTGACGATCCGGATCCAACGCCAGATCCAGGGATGCCCGTCCGGTGAGGGGGAGGCCGTGCCAGGGTTTGAGGGCGGCCAGATCCGTGCTCTCCCCCTTGAGTTGACCGCTCAGGCTGGCCCGCCGCCGATCGAGGGTGAGCGTGCCGCTCAAATGGCTTTTCGGCGCGCGGGCGTTCAAACCTTCGAGTTCCAGTCGATCGGCGTCGCGCAGCCGATAGCCGGTGGAAAGCTCCAGCGTGCCGCCCGGTTGTCGCGCGGTCATCGTCAATTTGCCATGCGGCTGGTTGAAGGGATCGGACACATCCCCCTGGATCGACACCTGCCGCCAGGTCACCTCTCCCACGCGGACCCCCTGGGACTCCCCTTCGAAGCGCAAGCTCAGACGCGACCCCGCGCCGTTCAGCTCGCCACGCAGGGTGCCGGCTCCGGAGACGGGCGGTCCGGATCCGGCCAGAAGTGCGCCCAGATCGGCCAGTTCGGCCTGCCAGCGCGCTTCGAGTCGGCCCGTTCCCGGCGTCAGGCGTCCCGCGCCGCTCAAGGTGATGTCGTGTCCCTGGATGCGTGCCGATTCGACCTCGACGGGGTGATCCGGGCGCCAGGTCAGGCGCATCTCCAGCTCCGGGTTCTCCCCGAGGCGCGGGGCCAGGGGGTCGGGGAGCCCGCGGAGTTCCGATCCGCGCGTCTGGACATGCAGGTCGATGCGCTCGCCACCGTTCGTCACGCGCAACGTTCCCTCGCCCTGGGCCTCGCCGTGCAACGGCCAGGGCAGGAACGGCGCGAATTCATCCAACCTGGCGATCCGCGCCGACCAGTCGAGGCGCGCCGCCCGTCCCTCCGGGTCGATCATCCCCACGGCCGTGGCGGTCAGGGTGTCGGCATGAGCGAGTCGCAGCGTCTCCACGGTCAGCCGGCCATCGGCTTCAAGACGACCGCTCAGCGTCCAGGTGGGACGCCAGAGCGGCGCACCGTCGGGCAATCCGCTCAGTCGGAGCGAGCCGGCCCCGCCGGTCAGATGCAGGCGGATCCCTTTCGGCCAGGGGTGGTGCGCGGCTGTCGAGGCCGGGGGCTCGATCACTACCGTGGTGTCGAGGTCGGTGAAAGGGTGATCGAGCCAGCGCCAGGTCGGCGCGCGCAGCCGTACCTCGGTGCGTGGGGCGTGCAGGGCGCCGGAGAGGGTCACTTCGACGTTCCCGGCCCCCTGCATCGGCGTTTGCCACCCTGTGCCGAGATGATCGCCCAGGTGGGGGATATCGGCCTGAAAAGCCCCGTGCAGCCGGTCGGCTTGCGGATCGATCTCCAGACGACCCGCCAGGGTGAGCGCTTCGCCACGGGCCTGGATGGTGGTGATGCCGACCGCGAAGGTGGCCAGATCGACGCGGAGATCGGCCTGGGCCGGCAGGGTGGCGAGCAGCGGCTGGAGCGGTTCGGGCAGCGCGCCCAGCAGCGGCGCGCCCAGATGCAGGGCGTCCGCCCGAGCCTGGCGCAGCTCCAGGGTCAGCGGGATGGGAAGCGACCAGCCGGACCAGGGGATCGGGGCGGCGGTTTGGGTGTTCGGGATCGGGGCGGCGGTTTGGGTGTTCGGGATCGGGGCGGCGGTTTGGGTGTTCGGGATCGGGGCGGCGGTTTGGGGGGTGGCCGGATCGAGTTCCGGCGGACGGCGCACCTCCACCCGTTTGGCCCGCACCGCCTCCAGCTCGATCACGCCGCGGGCCAGCGCGGACCAGACCGGCCTGCCCCGCGCCTGATCGACCACCAGCCAGGCCCCCTGTCCGTCGCGGATCTCCAGGCGTTCCAGGCGGATCTCGGCGCGGAAATCGCCGCCGATGCCGGACAGATGCAGGGATTCCAGCTCCGGCAGGGTGCGCAGCCAGCTTAGGCTCGCCTGTTGCACCCCCGGATGATGAACGAACAGCAGCCCTGCCGAGACCAGCAGTGCGACGGGTACGATCAGGATCGCCGCCAGGCCGGTCAGCAGGCGTCGGAGGGGATGGGGGCGGGGTGGCGCGTGCGGCGCGGGCTGGGAGGGGGCTGGAGCGGGGGGCGTGTTCATGGCCGTGGCGTCAAAAGGCCTGTCCGATGCTCATGTAGAGTTGCCAGGGGGCATCCATGGCGCCACGTCGCTCCAGGGGAACCCCGACATCGAGGCGCAGCGGTCCGATGGCGGATAAATAACGAAAACCAAGGCCCGCGCCAACCAGCATCGTTTCGTTCCAATCCGGCAACACGGTGGTGTAGGCCCGCCCGGCATCCACGAAGGCCACCCCACCCATGGTTTCGGTGAACCGATAACGCGCCTCCGCGCCCACGGCCAACAGGGATCGCCCGCCCACCGGGCGACCGGAGTCATCCAGGGGTCCGGCCATCTGCTGTCCGTAGCCGCGCACCGAGGAGCCGCCGCCGGCGTAGAGGCGGTTGTCCGCCGGGATGTCGTTTTGTTCGGCGCCCAGGGTCACATCCAGTTCGGCGCGACCGGCCAGCACCAGATCGGAGGTTTCGGACCAGCTGGCATAGCGGCTGATCTTGTTGGAAGAGCGCAGAAAATGGACGCTTTTTCCGGTGACCGCCAGGTTGGGGGCGATCTCTCCGAAGAGTCGCCAGCCGCGCGTGGCGTCGAGGGGGTCGTTGGAGCGGTCCAGGGTCAGGGCCAGCGGCATGCTGAGGAGGCTGTAGGAGGTTTTGTCCTCCTTGCTCAGGTCCAGCACTTCGGAAAGACGGTAGTGCAGCGACAGGGAGCCCTCGCCGCCGGGCGCGAACACCTGCCGGACCAGGCCCGCGCCCAGTTCCAGGGCGACGCTTTCGAACGCCTCTTCCACGGAGCGGTCGAGCTTGCCGGAGAATTTCAGGTTCTGTCCGCGTTGAACGTAGTCCGGGATGTCGAGGGTGTTGTTGATGGTGACGGTGCGCACGCCGAGTTTCAGATCGCTCTTGAGCCGTTCTCCGGCGCCAAGGAGATTGCGATGCTCCCAGCCGCCGTTCACCTCCATGCCGCGATCGGTGCTGAATCCGGCGCCCGCGCGCCAGGTGCGGGGTTTGCGTTCCTTCAGCTCCACCAGCACCGGCCACAGACCCCGATCGTCCGGCTGTTCGGCGAGTCTCACCCGCACCACGCCGAACAGGCCGGTGCCGGTGAAGGCCAGACGGGTCTCCTCGATGCGCTTCGGGTGGTAGGGGACGCCCCGGTTCCACGGCACGCGCCGTTTCAAGAAGAAGATATCCACCTCTCCCGGTTCGTCGATCACCACGTCTCCCAGGTGGACCCGTGGACCGGTGTCCAGATGAAAGCGGGTTTGGATCCGATGGGTTTGGGGATCGCGGGTGACGCGCCGCTTGACCATCCTGGCCTGGGGGAAACCCTGGTCGCGGGCGGCCTGGATCAGTGCGTCGCCGGCCAAGAGAATGCGCGCGCTCTCCGCCGGCAGGCCGGCATGCAGGTCGAGGCTCTCCCAGGCGGGGGGGTGGAACCGGGAGTCGGGCGGATCGAGTTGGAGTTCGGGAGGGTCGAGCCGATAGCGCTCATGCGGGGTGACCGCGAAGCGCGCCTCCAGGGGGTGTTCCGCCCCTTCGAGGCCGGCTGTGGCCTCGACATCGAAAAACCCCTTGGATTTCATGAGTTCGACCAGTTTCTGGCGATCCCGCTCCACCTGTCTGGCCAACAACGGGCGGTTGGCGGGGGGGTCGTCCTGGCTGCGAAAGGTGACGAGTCGTTCCAGAATTTCGGCGTGGATGCGCGGTTCGGACTCCAGTCCGGTCAGCGTCGCGCTGTATTTTTGTGGGGTATCCGATGGATTTTCTGATTCTTCTGATAATAAAATATCAACTTTGGATATCAGAATTGTGCAAACCAGCAAGAATATCCTCGGAAAGGGGTGCCGGGGTTTGTCGTGGCTTCCCCGTGGGGGGATGCCACGGCTGGGGGGAACGTGGGAACGCACCCCAGCCAACGGGTTGTGGCCGCCGGTCAACCGTTCAGGCGGCCCGTTGGGCCTGTTCCAGCTCGTGTTGCAGCTTGTCGCGATCGATCCACCACTCGTCGCCGACCATCATTTCGAGTCCCTTGAGGATCGAGGGGATGTAGATGTCCGGGTTGTCGAGCTGTTTGGCCTGGACCCAGATCTGGAAGGCCTCTTCGCCGATGACGTTGTAGGTGTCGCAGACCAGCGAGAACATTTGTTGCGATTGACCGATGGCCAAGTCGCGATCCGCGTGGTCCGGGGTGCGGTGTTTGGCGAGCAGGTGGGCCAGGGCGCAGATGGCGGGGGCCAGATCGTGGCTCGGGCCGAGGGTGTTGAGCAGATGGAACAGGGACTGCACCACCTCGATGCCCGGAGCATCGGTTTTGAGGCCCACCCAGATGCGTTGCGCCAGGGCCTTGTAGATCTCCTTGTTTTTGTGCTTGGTGGAGAGGCGGCGCAGGATGGTGAGCACTTCGGTCCAGTTGCCTTCGCGGCTGAGTTTGTCGAGGGCGGTGCGATCCTCGTTCCACTCTTCGGCGGCGGAGAGGGTGGGTTTTTCTTCGGCCTGGGGGGGGTGTTCCGACTGGATCGGGATGATGCGGGGCATGGTGGGGTTCATGGCGTCACCTGAGATTGGAGCGTTAAAAAAATCCAGATTACGGCGACGCGTCCCCAAGGGCAAGTCATGACGCGCGTAAGGAGCATCTTTCCCCTTGTTCCGCATGAGGCTGGCCCGGTGATTCCGGGGGTGCCGGACGTGTCGTGGGGTCACGACCATGACCGGAGTCCATGGCGATCCTGGTCCGGGTGTGTTAGACTGGCTAACGAATGTTTGAAATCGATGACATCCCAACCGGTTTGTCCGGTGTGCGGCGTGACCGTTTGCCACCTTTTGTTGCATCGTGCGATCAAAACATGCCTCCATTCGCCTCTCCCGACGCTCTGTCGCTGCCTTCCAACCGCAAATTCGGCGGACTGTTCACCTTCGTGTTCGCGGCGGTGGCGCTCTATTGCGCCAGTCGCGCGGCCTGGGTGGGGATGGGGCTGGCCGGGGTGATCGCGGTTGCCTTCGCCGCGCTCGCGCTGGTGGCCCCGGAACGCCTGCTGCCGCTCAACCGCGCCTGGTTCAAGCTGGGGATCCTGCTCGGCAGGATCGTCAACCCCCTGGTGATGGCGCTGCTTTTCTTCGGCCTGTTCACCCCTCTGGCGCTGCTGTTCCGCCTGTTCGGACGGGATGCGCTCCGGTTGAGGCGAGGGGGTGCCGTCAGCCATTGGATCGAGCGTCAACCGGACAGCCTGCCACCCGACTCCTTCAAATTCCAATACTAAACTGGGGATACGCGCGCGATGGGTCTGATGCAAGAGCTTTGGATGTTTCTTAAGGCGCGCAAAAAGCTGTGGCTGGCGCCGGTGATCCTGATCATGGCGCTGCTGGGCGGTCTGTTGATCCTGGCTCAGGGCTCGGTGATCGCCCCCTTCATCTACACCCTTTTCTAAAAGATCCGCATGAAGATCCTCGGCATCTCCGCTTTCTATCACGACTCCGCCGCCTGCCTGGTCGTGGATGGGCGGATCATCGCGGCGGCCCAGGAGGAGCGGTTCACCCGCATCAAGCACGACCCCGGCTTTCCGGCCCAGGCCATCGCCTACTGTCTGGCCGAAGGAGGGCTCACGCCGGACCGGATCGACCATGTGGTCTTCTACGACAAGCCCTTCCTGAAACTCGACCGGTTGATCGAAACCTACCTGGCTTTCGCGCCGCGCGGCTTCAAGAGCTTCGCCACCGCCCTGCCGGTCTGGATCAAGGAGAAGCTCTTTTTCCGGTCGATGCTGGTCAAGGCCCTGCACGGGATCTGGGGCGAGGGGATCGACGTGGCGTCGCGTCTGCTCTTCTCCGAGCATCACGTCAGCCACGCGGCCAGCGCCTTCTTTCCGAGTCCGTTCAACGACGCCGCCGTGCTCACCATGGACGGGGTGGGGGAGTGGACCACCACCTCCCTGGCCATCGGCTCGGGCAACCGCCTGGAGGTGACGCGGGAGATCCATTTTCCCCATTCGCTGGGTCTGCTCTATTCCGCCTTCACCTATTACACCGGCTTCAAGGTCAACAGCGGTGAGTACAAGGTGATGGGGCTGGCCCCTTATGGAGAGCCGAAATATGCGGATCGCATCAAACAGGAGTTGATCGACATCCGCGACGACGGCTCGTTTGCGCTCGACATGCGCTATTTCGACTACTGCACCGGCCTGACCATGACCAACGCCCGCTTCGACGCCCTGTTCGGGGGGCCGCCCCGCGAGCCGGAGTCGCGCCTGACGCAACGGGAGATGGATCTGGCCGCCTCGATCCAGGCGGTCACCGAAGAGGTGGTGCTGAAACTGGGCCGGAACATCGCCCGCACCAGCGGCATGAAAAATCTCTGCCTGGCCGGCGGCGTGGCGCTCAACTGCGTGGCCAACGGCAAGTTGCTGCGCGAGAAGCTCTTCGAACGGGTCTGGATTCAGCCGGCGGCGGGCGATGCGGGAGGCGCCCTGGGCGCGGCGTTGGCCGCCCATCACCTCATGCTCGACCAGCCGCGCGCCCCCTTGACCGGTCTGGATGGCATGCGCGGCTCCTATCTGGGGCCGGAGTATCCCACCGAAGAGATCATCACGCGACTCACCCGCGTCGGCGCGGTGTTCGAGGTTCTGGCCGAGGAGTCGCTCATCGACCGGACCGCGCGGGCGTTGGCGGATGGCAAGGCGATCGGCTGGATGAACGGGCGCATGGAGTTCGGACCGCGTGCCCTGGGCGCGCGCAGCATCCTCGCCGATCCCCGCTCCCCGACCATGCAGAAACTCCTCAACCTCAAGGTGAAGTTTCGCGAGTCGTTCCGTCCCTTCGCTCCCAGCGTGCTGCGCGAGGCGGTCGGGAGCTGGTTCGATCTGGATGCCGACAGCCCCTACATGCTGCTGGTGGCGGATCTCCTGCCTGGTCACCGGCGGGCGATGAGCCCCGAGGAGCAGGCCCTGTTCGGCATCGACAAACTCAACGTCCCCCGCTCGACCATCCCGGCGGTGACCCATGTCGATTACTCGGCGCGCATCCAGACCGTCCACGCCGAAACCAATCCGCGCTATCACCGGCTGATCAGCCGTTTCAACGTCCTTACCGGCTGCCCGGTGGTGGTCAATACCTCGTTCAACATCCGCGGCGAGCCGATCGTCGGCACGCCCGAGGATGCCTTCCGCTGCTTCATGGGCACGGAACTCGACATCCTGGTGGTCGGGAATGCCTTTCTGATCAAATCCGAACAGCCCGCCGCCCTGGCATCGGACTACAAGGTGCTCTATGAGCTGGACTGACGCACCGGATGGTGCCCCCGCACCCCCGGACCGTGAACCCCGCGCGCGGATGTCTCGCGGCAAGACGCTGCTTTTTCTGACCATCGGCATCCTGGTGCCGCTGGTGATCGGCGTGGGGATCCTGGAACTTCTCTTCGGCGGCTGGGTGCGCGTCGATCCGTGGGAGGCGGCCAACCGTCTCAACATCATCCGCGACCGGCATGTGGTCTACCAGGTGGGCAACCTCTACGGGTCGGGCACGGAGTCGGTGGTCTACTCCCGCGATGCCCATGGCCTGCGCGGCGGTTGCCAGGATCCGGGAAAGATCCGCATCCTGAGCGTCGGCGGTTCGACCACCGATCAGCGTTACATCGGCGATGGCCAGACCTTTCAGGATCGGCTGCAACAGCGGCTGGAAAAAACGCTGCAACGTCCGGTCTGCATCGCCAACGCCGGGGTGGACGGACACAGCACCTTTGGCCATCTGGTCGCCTTCGATCACTGGTTCCCGCGGATTCCGGATCTCAGGCCCGCCTATGTGCTTTTGTACATCGGGATCAACGACGCCGGGCTTCGCGACCAGCCCAACGCCGGTTTCGACGACCCCACCGGGCGGCGCGTCGGGGTGTGGGCGGTGATCAAGGAGCGTTCGGCCCTTTTCGCGGCGGTGCGCAAGTTGAGTTTCGTGGTCACCGGACTTTATACCAAGAAGGCCTATGCCGGTCACGCCCTTCGTCCGCCGACACCCGGAGAGTATACTGAAACGGCCCTCTCACCGGGTGTCGAGCCCTTGATCGCGCGCAATGGCGAGGCGTTTGGCGCCCGTCTGGAACAACTGTTGGAGAAAACCCGCGCCCTGGGAGCCAAACCGATCTGCGTCACCCAACCGCACCGGTTCGTGGCCACCACCCCCGAGGGGGTCAAGGGGACGGCCAACGTCTTCGAGCATCAGGGGCGCTTCTACAACGGTCTGGATTACGCGACCTCGTTGCAGGTCTTGAACGGGGTGATGCGGACGGTCTGTCCGCAGGCGGGGGGCGTTTTCATCGACATCGCGGCCCAACCGTTCGAGCTGGCCGATTTCTACGATCCGGTCCATCTCACCCCGACCGGCGCGGTCAGGTTGGGCGAGTATCTGTTCGAGGCCTTCGCGGCCCAGGGGGTGATCGCGGGATTGTGAGCGGTTCTGTCCTCCCGTTCCGCCCCCCCTCAATCCTCGTGCGCACCAGGGCGGGCCCAGGTCAACAACCCCACCAGGGTCTGGGCCCGTTGCGCGTAGGTGTGCTGCTCCATCACCCGGACATGGGCCGCCTCGGCGATGCTCCGGGTGCGCGGGAAATCCTCCAGAAGCTCCCGAACCAACGCCACGCACTCCTCCAACGTCTCGAAATCCAACCAATCCTCGCCAGGGGTGAAATCCACCTCCGCGTGTCGTCTCCGGTCGCTCAACAAGAATCCCCCGCAGGCGGGAATCCCGTAACAGCGTTCCGGCAATCCCCAGCTCATCTCTCCCCCATGATCGCAGGCCGCGCCGAGATTGAGGTTGATGATGCTCGCGCGCATGATCTCCACCTGCTCGGCCACGCTCAGATCCTGGCCGTGGAACAGCTTCAACTCGATGCCATGGGCGGACAACATGTCGCCCAGGGCGCGCAGGCGGGTCATGCGTGCCCGATGTTCCGGATAGCGTCGGTCGTCGATGTTGCCGATGAAGGAGACCGTATGCCGGTAACGGTGGATGTCGCGCAGCGCCTCCAGCGAGCACCCCTCCAGATTGTAGCGGTTCACATCCGCGGCATTGGGGAAGTAGACCGCGCGCCGGGCCATGGCCACCCGCTCCTGAAGGGCGTGGGTGAGGTAGAAATCGAGGAACTGGAGTTTGCGCAACAGCCAGATGCGTCGCGTGTGAACCCCCTTGTTCCAGGGTGCGTCCCGATTGAGGGCCGCGATGGGGATGTTTCGGGTGCGCAACCGTCGCGCAAGAGTCCAGCAGGCGATCGGGTGGCGCGCCGCCTCGGTGAAATCGAGCACCGCCGCATCCACCTCTTCGACCCTCTCGGGCAGGGGGGCGCCCGGTTTCCACGGGACGAGGGTCACTCCTTGTTCCACCAGTGCCTCTTCCAGCGCCACGAACGGACGCCGAAACCCCATCAGGATCTTCATGCGATCTCCCTTGCGCCAGGGTGGCGCTCCAGCCAGGCCAACAAGACCAACAACGTGTAGGTGAGACGCCGCGATCCCCCCCGATCGTGCAGGCAGCGGCGCCACTGGTCGCGGCTGGCGTCGGCATCCAGAAACGGCGCCAGTCGTTCACAGTCGGCGAACAGCCGCTCCCCGGTCTCGCGCCAGGCCCCCTGGAACAGGGCGCGCAGCGGCACCGAAAATCCGTGTTTGGGTCGATTCCAGATCGACTCCGGCAACACGTCGCGACACAGCCCCTTGAGCACCGCCTTGCCCCCCTGGCCCAGATGGATGGATGTCGGGATCGACAAGGCCGCCTCGACCACCGGATTGCCGAGCATCGGCACCCGCGCTTCCAGGCCGTGGGCCATGCTCGCCCGATCGGTCTTCGCCAGGCAGTTCTCGGAAAGATAGCTCCACAGATCGGCGCGCATCTGGGTGGCCGGATCCAGTTCGCCGCCCAACTCGTCCACCAGCGCATGCCAGCCGGCCAGGGTCTGATCCACCGCGCAGGCGGCCAGCGCCTCGGGTCGCAGATACCGGTTCATCCCTTTCCGACAGCGTGGCCAGGGTCCGAGTTCCACCCGCCGGTAGGTAAGCAGTTCCCGTCCATGCAGGGTACGGCGCGTCAGCGCGCCGGGCAATGCGCCGTGTTCCACCCCCAGGCGTGCCCAGCGTTGCCAGAACCGTTCCGGGTGGGCGGACTGGGGATCGTGGTAGCGTGGATAACCGCCGAACAGTTCATCGCCGCCATCGCCGCTCAACGCCACGGTCACATGGGCGCGGGTGAGCGCCGAGAGGGCGTGGGTCATGATGTAGGAAGGGTCGGCCAGGGGTTGATCCAGGTCGTCGATGGCTGCCAGGAATCCGTGTGCGTCGATGGACGGGGCGGGGAGTTCGTGGTGTTCGCAGTCGAACAGCCGCGCCACCTGGCGGGCGTGGGAGGACTCGTCGAACCCCTCCTGGTTGAACTTCAGGCTAAAGCAACGCATCCGTCTGGCGCCGGCCTCGGCCATGTAGCGGACGATGAGGCTCGAATCGATCCCTCCGGAGAGAAACGCCCCCAGAGGTACGTCGGACACCAGTTGTCGGGCCACGCTCTCCTTGAGGGCGGCATCGGCGAGGGCGATGCCGTCGGCGAGGGTTTGGGGTCCGGCGTTGTCTGGGCGGGGGATCGACCAGTACCGTTTCAGCTCCAGGGAGTCGGTGCGGGCGTCGTAGCGCAGGCGATGGGCCGGGGGAAGTTGTCGGCAGTCGGCCAGGAAGGCGTCCGGGGCCAGAGGGGTCTGGAAGGCGAGGTAGTCCCGCAGGGCCTGGGCGTTGATCCGGGTGGGAAAGCCGGGGAGTTTGAAAAACGGCGCCAGGGTCGAGGCGAAGATCAATCCGCTGGCGGTCGAGTAGAAGAACGGCTTGATCCCCAGCCGGTCGCGGGCGGCGAACAGGATTTGCTCCTGTTTGTCCCAGATGGCGAAGGCGAAGATGCCGTCCAGGCGTGGGAGCAGGGTTTCGCCCCAGGCCCGATAGCCGATCAGCAGCACCTCGCTGTCCGAGCGGGTGATGAAGGTGTGTCCAAGGGTTTGGAGTTCGGTGCGCAACGATTGGAAATTGTAGATTTCGCCGTTGAAGACCAGGGCATGGCGGCCATCCGGGGAGAGCATGGGTTGCGTGCCCCCTTCCAGATCGATCACCGCCAGTCGGGCGTGGCCGAGCACGGCCTTCCCGTCGTGGTGGATGGCGCGGGCGTCGGGTCCGCGTGGGGCCAGGGTTTCGAGGGGCCCTGCCAGGTGTTCGCCCCAGCGACTGTTGATGGTTCCGAGAATGCCGCACATGGTGGTGATGGTTCGGTTCAGGTTCGACTGTTGCCGGGGACCGGCGCGCGCGAGGTCCCCGGTGGGATCAAGGGCAAAGCCCTTGGGACGTTGTTTTTGATTTTGATGATTTTCGCGCGCGAGAAAAACAAAATCAAACCCTCGGAGGCTCTGCCTCCGAACCTTTGCCGGGGATCTTTGGCCTCCGGTCTTTCGCGGCGGTCGGTTGGCTACCGTTCCAGCAACCCCTCCAACGCTCCAAGCGTCACCTCCGGCGCATAGCCGGACAGATCCACCCTCCGCGCGGCATCCGGTCTGGCCAACATCCGCTCGATACCACCGGCCAACGCCTCGACATCCCCCATCGCGACCAACGCCTCGGGCAGATCCGCCTCCAGCAACTCCCGAGGACCCGACGGACAGTCGGTGGATACCACCGGCGTGCCGCAGGCCAACGCCTCGATCAACACATTCGGCATCCCCTCATGGTCGGAACAGAGGATCAACAACCGCGCCCCCGCGATCCAAGGATAGGGGTTGACCTGAAAACCCGCGATCCGTACCCGCTCGGTGAGACCACGCGCCTCGATCAGCCGATGCAACCCCGGATCCGGATCGGTGAGCAACACCAGCAGACGCGGCTCGCGAATGCGGCTCCAGGCATCGAGCAGCAGGTCATGACGTTTCTGGGAGGCCGATCGTCCGACGTGAATCGCATAAGGCTCGGTCGGCAAACCTGCCACCGACGCGCGTGCCCGCGACGGAATCCCTGTCAAATCGAACGGATTGCGCACCACCTGGAGCGCACGGGGCTGAATCGCCAGTTTGCCGGTGAGATCATCCGCCACGCCCGAAGAGACCGCGATCAACCGTTGCCCGTCATACAGGGTGCGATAACGGTTGAGACGACGCGCCGCCTTGGCCGGATTGGACCGCCCCAACGCCTCGATCTCCCGCGACAGGGTGTTGGCCACCCGCATCCAATGGTTGGGAAGTCGGGCCAGACGACACACCTCGTCGGCAAAGGGAAGGGTGGAGAGGATCAGATCGAACGGGCGTGCCCGGGCGAGCGACGCCATGCGCCGTTTCAAACGCCAGGCCAGCCAGCGACGCCCCAACCATCCCTTGGAGCGTGTCTTGCCCGCCTCTCCCAGGGCGATCACCGGCAGACCGTCGGGCACGGCGTGCTGACGGAGATCCTCCAACAGGATGAGGGTGGCTTCGTGCCCGGCACGATGCAACAGATCGGCGGTCTGGATCAACGCCTTTTCCGCGCCGCCGCCGCGCAGATTGGTGACGATCAGGGCCGCTTTCACGAGATTCTCAGATAGAAACAGGCGGTGTCGCCATCCAGGGTGGCGTTCAAACGGTTGGTCAGCGACCGGAAGGCGGCCAGGGTCGCGGGTGGATGGGGGTGATGTCTCCACGCCATTTGCGGGATGTCGCGCTGAAGATATTCACACCCGAGCAGATTCTCCGGCCTGGCGTCGTGGTGGTGCGCAAAGATGGTGAAACCATGCCGCCTGGCCAGATGATGGAGACTGGTCACGGTGTGCAGATGGAGATGACGCGGCGCGTCCCAGGCCATCCAGTGGACGCCATAACGGCGATGGGCGTAGGATTGGGCGACCGGGATGCGGATCAACAGACCCCCGCCAGGGTTGAGCCGGGCGCGCAACCGCGCCATGGTGGCATGCTGATCCGGCATGTGCTCGAGCACATGGTGGAGCATGATCAGATCGAAACGTCCCTCGATCCGCTCCAGGGGCTCGGCCAGGATGGTCACGCCGTCGGGATGGCGGATGGTTTCGGGCAAAAAGGGGTCCGCGCCCAACAGATTGGAAAATCCCTCGCGTCGCAGTCTCAACAACAATCCGCCGGTGCCGCATCCCAGATCGAGGATCGCACTGGAGAACGACACGCCAAAAGGTTTCAACCAGCGGAAATGGGTGGGTTGACGTCCCAGCCGGGCCATGAGCGCGCCAAACGGGGTGCGCTCCCCGAGATGATGTCGCGCGCGCTCCCGTTTGAGCCAGGAGAGGAGGGGTGTCGAAATTTTTTCCGGGGGGGGTTGCTGGGAGTAGTAGCCTTGACCATAATATCGTCCCAGATCATCCGGAATCGGGTCGATCCAGAGCATCCGGCACTGCCCGCAGCACCAATAGTGAAACGGCTCGCGCAACCCGTACATCATTTCGCGCGGGGTGTGATGGGTGTGGCCGCTGGTGTGGTCGCAGATCGGGCAGTTCATCGGGGCCTGGTAGGTTTCCCGTGGAACCTTCCGCAAGGGATGGCCACGGTCGGGGGTGAGGGGGTTCTTCCCCCATCCTGTCAAGTTCGTTGTGTTAATCGGCTCAGTCTAGCCCGGTTACCTCCGCTTGGCAACCCGAGGCAACAAGCTGTTGGCAATCCGCATCCTCGAAGGAATCGTTGGAGATGGAAGGGTATTCAGCGGCACGTTGGATGGTGTGCGGGGATTTCATCAATCCCACCCAACCTCTGGCCTGGCAGTGCGCCTCGGCCCTGGAACGGCTTGGCGTCACCGTGTTGACCGCCAACACCGAGATCCGTCAGCCCCGCGTCAACCAGTTCATCAAGAAGATCGGCAAATCCCTGGCCAAACCGTTCGGTCTGAAACAGACCTTGAGCGAACGGTTCGTTCGGGAGGAACGCGCCACCATCGAACGCCATCTGCAAACCCAGTACGACCGTTTTCAACCGGATGTGGTGTTGGTGATCCGTGGCAACCATGTGTCCCCCGCCTTGCTGACCGCCTGGCGCAAGGACGGGGTGAAGGTGATCGGCTGGTGGATCAAGGATCTGAAAAATCTGGCTAATTTCTTGCGTGATCAGCCCTGCCACGATCTGAATTTCTGCATCCACGCCAACATCCGCCATCCCGGCATCCGCTATCTCCCGGCGGTGGCGGTCGATCCCTACCGGTATCGGCCCCTGCCGGAGGTCACCAAGCGGTTCGACGTGGTGTTCGTGGGGATCCACACCCCGAAACGTCGGGAATATCTGCGCGCCTTGACCGGCTGGCATCTCGGGATCGTTGGTCCCGGCTGGCGCAGCCGCTTCGAGTGGCGCGATCGGGTGTTGTTTTCGGCGGTCCAGGCCCGGACGCTGTACGGCGAGGCGTTGAACCGGTTTTACAATGCCGGTCGGATCGTCGTGAACATCAACCAGTGGGAGGCCAACGAGGGGAGCGGCGTGACCCTGCGCCTGGCCGACGTGCCGGCGAGCGGGGCCTGTCTGGTGAGCGAATACTCGCGGGGCATCGAGGAGATGTTCACGCCGGGCGAGGAGATCGTCTCGTTCACCAGCCCGGACGAGTTGCGCGAGCGGGTTGCCTTTTATCTCGCCCACGAGGCGGAACGGCGGCGGGTGGCCCAGGCCGGTCATGACCGTGCCATGCGGTTGCCCACCCACATGGACCGCATGCGGGTGCTGCTCGAGGCGGTGCGGAACGGCGAAGCGTGACGGATCTTCAGAAATAGGGGTTGCGCGCGGGCACCGACTCGGCGATGCGTCGCATGCTTTCCAGACGGGCGGCGGCGATCTCGCCGGCCTCGACCGCGGTGCGCAAGGCGCAATCCGGTTCCCGCATGTGACGGCAATCCTTGAACCGGCACTGTCCCAGGCGTGGGGCCATGTCGCGCATCAACCCCGGAATCTCCTCGCGGATCACCCCGTGCAGTCCGAACTCCCGCACCCCCGGTGAGTCGATCAGGAAACCGCCGCGCGTCAGCCGGTACAGACGCGCCGTGGTGGTGGCGTGGCGTCCCAGGCCGGTGGCCGCGTGGACCTCGGCGGTCCTTAGAATCTCCCCTGGCACCATGCGGTTGATCAACGACGACTTGCCCACCCCGGACTCGCCGACGAAAATCGCGGTTTGATCCCGCAACGCCTCCTCCAGGCTCGCGATGCCGGTCTCGTGCAGCGCGGAGACCCGGAAAAGGGCATACCCCATGCGCGGATAGGGGGCGAACGCCGCTTCCAGGGCGCTCCTGTCTGTCACCTGATCGATCTTGTTGACCACCAGCAAAGGTTCGATGCCGGCCTTCTGGGCGGCGATCAGATAGCGGTCCACCAGACCGGTGTTCAGGGTGGCCGCGGCGCTCACCACCACGATGCGCTCGACATTCGCCGCCACGGTCAGCAGACGTTGATGCGGCCCCGGTCGCCGCAACACCGACAGCCGTTCATGCACCGAAACGATCACCCCCTGTTCCGCGCCGACGCGCCGGCTGACCACCCGGTCCCCGCACACCGGTTCCTCCAGGAGCGCCTCGCGCACCGCGCAGCGCAAACGCTCCCCGGCGTCGGTCTCCACCTCCACATTCAGCCCGAAATGGGCCACCACCCGTCCCTTCTCCTCGGGCCCCAGGGCGCTTTCGTCGTCGGGAAGTTCCATCGTGGGGGCGGCGGGACGCCGCGCGCCGCGCATCCGGGCCATCTGACGCAGGGAAAGTTGTTTGTCGCGGATTTTTCGTGGCATGCGGGGTGGTTTCTCTGTTAGAAATAAACCCTATTGGCAACTCCACTATCGCTCTTTGCACCGGTGCGCGTCAATGACTCCCCAACCTCGCCCACACTTGCTGCGTTCCGTGCTGTATGTGCCTGGATCCAACCCGAAAACCCTCTCCAAGGCGCCCACCCTCCCCGCCGATGGACTGATTCTCGATCTCGAAGACTCGGTGGCCCCGGAGGCCAAACCACAAGCCCGTCACGCCATTCTCGAAACGCTCCGGTCCACCCGTTCCGGATATGCCGGCGTGCGGGTGGTGCGGGTCAACGGCATCCACACCGATCTGTGGCGCGACGACCTGGCTGTGGTGCTGCCGGGCCGGCCCGATGCCATCGCCCTCTCCAAGGTCGAATCCCCCGAGGCCCTGGATCAACTCGCCGCCGCCATGCGCGCCCTGGATCCGGAGTCGGATTGCGAGCTGTGGCCGATGATCGAATCCTCCCTGGGCGTGCTCCGTGCCCATGCCATCGCCTGTCACCCCCTGGTCTCCACGCTGGTGATGGGCACCTCGGATCTGGGGCGGGCCCTGGGCATTCCCGGCGATCCGGAGCGGATCGGTCTGCGCCATGCCCTGCAACAGACCCTGTTGGCCGCACGGGCCGCCGGCAGGCGGATCCTGGATGGGGTCTACGTGAACATCCGCGATCCCGAGGGGTTCCTGGCCGAATGCCACGATGGCGCCCGACTCGGTTTCGACGGCAAGACCGTGATCCATCCTGCCCAGATCGAACCGGCCAACCAGGCCTTTCTCCCCAGCGACGCGGAGGCCGAAACCGCGCGCCGCATCCTGGATGCCTGGAACGCCGCGCGCGCGCGCGGCGAGGAGATCTGCGTGGTCGATGGGCGACTGGTCGAGCGACTGCATGCCGATCAGGCCAGCCAACGTCTGGCACGCTGGCAGATGGCCCAGGCCTGACCCGATTGGGGCGAAAAGGGTGCCTTCGCGTTCCGGAAACCGCCTCCGGGCAGGGCGCCTTTGTGAAAATGCGATGAATCTTGATTCATGTTTTGAATTCTTATCGGTTGTAAGCTAAACTATTAAGCAGTTCGTATCCCAAGAAAAACACCACCGTCGGGGCTCCCATGAAGCTGCAACAAAAGACCTCTCTTCTGGCGATTTTCCTCTCGGGAACCCTGGCCATCGTGATCGTGGCCATCAGCCTGCTGTCCTTCCGACAGTTCTCGATCTCCACGGCCCGCGAGCAGGTCCACTCCGTGGCCGAGGTGGTGCGGGTGAGCCTCACCGAGGCGATGATCAACAACGTGATCGATCAACGCAAATCGTTCCTCAAGCGGCTCGCCGAGGTCGAGGGGTTGCTGGTGGCGCGGGTGATGCGCTCTCCGGAGGTGATCCGTCAGTTCGGCGAGGGGTTCGACGGCGAACAGGTCGTGGATCCCATCGAAAAAATGGTGATGGAGAACGGCAAGCCCTTCTACGGCATGACCGATACGGAAAGGGATCCGATCTTCCGTGGCACCATCCCCTTCATCGCCAACCAGACCGGCGAACCCAACTGTCTCCAGTGCCACAACACCGCCAACGGCGCGGTGCTCGGGGCGATCACCATCCAGATCTCCATGGCCCAGCTGCAACAAAAGGCGTTGCTCACCATCGGGATCATGACCGCCATCATCACCATCTTCGCCATCTTCCTGACCATCTTCTTCCGTCGCCAGATGAACCCCGTGGTCGCCACCGCCGAGGAGGTGCAACGGGTCGTGGCCAAGGCCAAGGATGGCAACTTCAGCGGTCGCATCCAGTATACCGGCCACGACGAGATGGGAGATATCTCCCGTGATCTCAACCAGTTGATGCACCACCTCCAGGAAAACCTCAGCACCATCACCCACGATGTGTCGCAACTGTTGCGCTACGAGGCCGAAGGGAACACCAACCTGATCACCACCACCACCGAGATGGTGGAGACCCTGCTCGAGATCGCCCAGTTCAAACAAGCCGTGGAGGAGGATCGCACCAAGGCCGAAGTCTATTTCCGCATCGCCCATGTGCTGCGCGAGCAGTTCGGCATTCGTCAGTGCTCCATCTACGAGGTCTCCAATCCCGGCATGAACCACATGAAACCGGTGATCGTGGACGGGGAGATCGATACCGGTTGCCGCTGGTGCAATCCGGAAATCCTCTTCCAGGCCGACTCCTGCCGTGCCCATCGCACCGGCCATGTGATCGACTCCATCGAACATCCGATGATCTGCAGCCAGTTCAAGCATGTTCACGACAACCCCGGCCTCGGCCACATCTGCATCCCGGTCTTCCATTCCGGAACCGTGGGCAACGTGGTGCAGATCGTCGTGGAACGCAATCACGGTCGGCTTTATCACCGTCTGCAACCCTTCATCCAGGCCTATCTTCGCGAGTCCGCGCCGACCGTCGAGGCCAAGCGGTTGCTCGACACCCTGCGTGAATCGGCCCTGCGCGACGCGCTCACCGGTCTGCACAACCGACGTTTCCTCGAGGAGTACATCGGCACCCTCGAGGCCACCGCCAAACGCAAGAAGAGCCGTCTGTCCGTGCTGCTCATGGACATCGACCACTTCAAGGAGGTCAACGATGTCTTCGGTCACGATGTCGGCGACACGGTGTTGCGGGTGGTGTCCAAGGCCCTGGCCGCCCAGGTGCGCACCTCGGACATGGTGATCCGTTACGGTGGCGAGGAGTTCCTGGTCATCCTCCAGGAGGGGGACGAGTACTCCGGCGAGCGCATGGCCGAAAAGTTGCGTCTGGCCGTGGCGGCCCTGAAGATCCCGGTTTCGAGCGGCATCATGCGCAAGACCATCTCCATCGGCGTGTCCGGTTTCCCGTCGGATGGGGAGGATATCTGGGAGGTGATCAAGTGTGCGGACCTGGCCCTCTACGAGGCCAAGCACACCGGACGCAACCGGCACATCATCTACACGCCCAAGCTGGCCAAGGAGTGAGCCGGCGGTTGCGGCCAGCGCGGGCGCGTGGCGTGAGTTGGTGAGGTCGGCGTGAGGGTCTGCGGCGCGAGTCGGCGTGAGGGTCTGCGGCGCGAGTCGGCGTGAGGGTCTGCGGCGCGAGTCGG
>NZ_JBZVFG010000001.1:60965-65937 GCF_058402785.1 Candidatus Magnetaquiglobus sp. | reverse complement strand
CGTGAGGGTCTGCGGCGCGAGAAGCGTGCGGCGCGCGGGGGCTACGCCCCGCCCTTGATCACCCACCCGGTCAACTCACGCCCCTGGCGTTGGATCCCCAGGAAACGATGCCCCTGGCTTCGGCACCAGGCGGGCAGGTCGTTGCTCAACCCCGGATCCGTGGCGCGCACCTCGAGCACCTCTCCATCCCGCATCTCGCGCATCGCCGCCTCGGCCTTCAAGATCGGCATCGGACAGAGCAGACGCCGGGCATCGACCGTTCGATCGATGTTGGAAGGTCCCGTGACCTCATCAGACATACCACGCCTCGTCGATCTCGTGGGCGGGCAGGGGGGCTACCTGGTAAACCTCCCGACGGCCCTGGGTTTCGACCAGCATGGCCACCTCCGGCATCTCGCGCGCCTTGCCGAACCGGGCCGCCAGACGACAGGCCAGGCGCAGATCCTCCGCTCCCGGCGTCCCTTCCACCAGGGTGAGCGGACCGGGAATGTCGCGGGCCTTGATCAGGATCCGCCCCTCCACGAAGCCGGAGAGGAAATGGTTCTCGGAATCATCCCGTCCGATCACCAGCTTGTAGTGGGGGGCAGGGCGCAGATGGCGACCGGCTTTCAACAACAGGATATCTTCCATCGCATAGGTGCGCTCGCCGCGATATTCCCACAGATCGCGCAGCTTGCGGGCGTAGTTCTCGTCGGTGAGGAAGCAGCAGCCGCCGGCGGGGGAGGGGTACTCGACGATTCCCAGTTGTTTGGCCAGGGCCATTTGGGGTTTGCGGTTGCGTCCGGAGAAGCCCATCAACCGCGACCGGTCCACCCATCCCCGTTTTTCCGGTTCGGTGAGGGGCATGCGCAACGCGGTCAGAGGGCGCAGCAGCCAACCGCCGGCGCCCGACTCCCGATCGATCACCGGGAAGGTGTCGCGGCGCTGGCTCATGGGGCGCTGACCGAGCACCTCGCCGGTGAACAGGAAGTGGAATCCCATGGTGCGCATCATTTCGAAGGCCTTCTGGACCATGAAGATCTTGCAGTCCAGGCAGGGGTTGAGGTTCTTTCCGTAGCCGTGCTTGGGATCGGTGACGATGCGCACGTAATCCTCGGCGATATCGACCAGATGGAGTCGGATGCCGAGATTGCCGGCGGCGTGCAGCGCGTCGTGACGCGGCGGGGCGGCGCCGGGTTTGGGATTGCGCAGCGCGCCGGTATGGGACTGGATGCAAAAACCGGTGTGGAAGTTGACGCACTCCACCTCGATCCCCTGATCCATCAGCAGTCGGGCGGCCAGGGTGCTGTCCAGACCGCCGGAGAGCAGCCCCAGGGCGCGCAGGGGTTCCGGGCGGGGTTCGGTGCGGATTTCGTCGGGGGTGTTCATGCGTCTTGCATCCAGCGGGCGGCATCGAGGGCGTGGTAGGTGAGGATCAGATCCGCGCCGGCCCGTTTGAAGCCGGTCAGGGTCTCCATGACCACCCGTTGTTCGTCGATCCAGCCGTTGGCTGCCGCGGCCTTGATCATCGCGTACTCCCCGCTGACGTTGTAGACCGCCAACGGATGGTCGAAGCGGTCGCGCAGTTCGCGCAGGATGTCCATGTAGGCCAGTCCCGGCTTGACCATCAGCCAGTCGGCCCCCTGTTCGATGTCGAGGCGGGCCTCGCGCAGCGCTTCGCGCCGGTTGGCCGGATCCATCTGATAGGCGCGCCGGTCGCCGAAGGTCGGGGTGTTTTCCGCCGCGTCGCGGAACGGTCCGTAGTAGGCCGAGGCGTATTTCACCGCGTAGGAGAGGATCGGCACCAGGGCGTGTCCCGCATCGTCCAGGGCGGCGCGGATCGCGCCCACCATGCCATCCATCATCCCGGACGGGGCCACCATGTCCACGCCGGCCTCGGCATACGAGACCGCCGCGCGTCCCAGGATCTCCAGGGTGGCGTCGTTGTCGATCTCCTGGCCGCGCAAGACGCCGCAATGGGCGTGATCGGTGTATTCGCAAAGACAGGCGTCGGCGATCACCCACAGCTCCGGCAGCTCGGCCTTGATGGCGCGGATGGCGCTCTGCACGATCCCGTTGGGGTCCACGGCATCAGAACCAGTGGAATCCTTGCTTTTTGGGATACCGAACAGGATAATTCCCCCCAATCCCAGATCCTGAGCCTCCTTGGCAACGAGCACGGCCTGATCGATGGAGAGTTGCGCCACCCCCGGCATCGACACCACCGGTTTACGCACCGCGACTCCCGGTACGATGAACAGGGGCAGCGCCAGATCTTCGGGCAACAGACGGGTCTCGCGCACCATGCGCCGAATCTGGGGCGTGCGGCGCAGCCGTCGGGGACGATGGATCAAATTTTCGTGGATCATGGTGATACGAACTCTCCTGGGGCGGTCAAATCCGTGTGAATCCCATTCAGGTCGCCGGAATCGGGCCTGGATCACGACTCAAAGGCAACATTATGCGGCGATTTGCCCAAAGATCGCAAGGATCGCCTCAATCGCCTTGATCTGACACTCTTTTCTTGAATGCTGGCGCGCCTGTTCCTCTTCGTGGCGCGCAAACTCGGGAACCATCGCGCATGGTGCAACGTATCGGAAATCGCCTGTTGGTCGCCGCCCAATCGGATGTCGGGCGCGTGCGCACCTTGAACGAGGATGCGTTCCTGGTCGATGAGCAGATCGGCCTGCTCATGGTCGCCGACGGCATGGGGGGGCATGACGCCGGCGAGGTCGCCAGCCGCCAGGTGGTGGAATCCACCCGCGCGGTGCTGCGTGATTATTCCAACCTGGACCACGAACCCCCGACCATTCTCGCCTCCGCCATGGGTTCGACCGCCAGCAACATCGCCGAGGAACCCACGGTCGATGATGCGCCGAATCCCATCCTCAACATGGTCAACACGGCCATCAACCGCGCCAATGCCGCAGTGAATGGCCACAACCTCGCGCGCGGCTACCCGGACGGCATGGGCATGGGCTCCACCCTGGTGGGTCTGTGGCTTCCGGATTTCAGCCACAGACCGGTCGTCTTCCATGTCGGGGACAGCCGGCTCTATCTCCATCGCCAGGGGATCATGCGACAGATCACCCAGGACCACTCCATGTATCAGCAGTGGCTCAACTTCGGATCTCAAGGAGATGCCCCGGCCCAGAACATCCTGCTCCAGGCCATGGGGCCGGCCAACTTCGTTCAGCCGGATATCGCCTTCCAGGACATCGCCCCCGGCGATCTCCTGTTGCTCTGTTCCGACGGGTTGAGCAGCATGGTGCGCGCCCATCGGATCGCCGAGGTTCTCGGTGCCGCGGGTGGGGAGAACCTGGAAGAGTCGTGCCAACATCTGATTGAACTGGCCTTGAGAGCGGGTGGCAGGGACAACATCACCGTCATTCTGGGTCTGGTCTTATAACGCGCAAGCCGACGCATTCGCATTCCGTGAGGACTCGCATGAGAGAAACCGTTCAATTGGCCATCATGTTCGCCGATATCGCGGGCAGCACCAAACTGTTCGAGACCGTCGGCGACACCAAGGCGCGTGAAATCACCTCACGTTGCATCGATCTGCTTAAAAGAGTCACCCAGGACCATGGGGGGCGGGTGGTCAAGACCATCGGCGACGAGGTGATGTGTACCTTTCCATCCTCCGATCAGGCCGCCGATGCCTCGGTGGAGATGCAAGAAGAGGTCGGGGCCCATGGTCCGCGTTGGGGCACCCATTTGAAAATTCGCGTGGGCTTCCATTTCGGCGAGGTGATCCAGGAGAACGACGACGTGTTCGGCGACGCGGTGAACCTGGCGGCGCGCATGGCCGGTCAGGCCAAGGGGGATCAGATCATCACCACCGGCGATACCATGGCCTGCCTCAGTCCGCGACTCAAAAACAAATGTCGCAAACTGTTGACCACCATGGTCAAGGGAAAGACCGCGCCCATCGGGATCGTCGAATTGACCTGGGGCGAGGAGGAGGAGTTGACCATCATGGCCGGCCACTCCCGAAGCATCACCCAACACAACACCGGCCCCACGATGAGCATCTCCTTCGAGGGACGGGTGATCACCCTGTGTCATGCCGACCCCGTGGTCAGCTTCGGACGCGGCTCGACCAATACCTTCGTGGTTCCGGACAGCATGTCTTCACGGGTCCACGCGCGCATCGAGTTCCGTGGCGGTCAGATCTATCTGGTCGATCAGAGCACCAACGGCACCTATGTCCAGATGTTGAATGGAGAACCGCCGATCCTGGTGCATCGTGAGGAGCGTCCCATCGAAGGGGCCGGGGTGATCGGTCTGGGACGCGTGGTCACCCCGGACGATCCGTTGGCGGTCCATTTCCAGTAGCAGACCCACGGCAGGGGAGAGATCGGGCTGGCTCTTTCCGTGCCGATGAACCGGCATCGTCATGCTCACCGATGGTACGGTACCCCGCGCAGGAGGGTCATGGCGCGATAGAGTTGTTCGAGGAGCAGCACCCGCGCCAGCATGTGGGGATAGGTCATCGGGCCCAGGGAGAGGGTGAAATGGGCGCGGGATTTGATCTCCGGATCCAGCCCGTCCGGTCCGCCGATCAGAAAGAGAATCTCCGGGGGTGAGGCGTCGAGCCACTGGCCGAGGGTGCGCGCCAGCTCCGGGGAGGAGAACATCCGTCCCGCCCCATCCAGCGCCACGATCATCGCTCCCGGGGTGAACCGGGCCCGCAGCCGTCCCCCCTCCCGCTCCAGGGCCAGACGTTCCGTCATGCCCCGATCCCGTTTCTCTTCGGCCACGCTCTCCAGGCGCGTCGGCACGAAGTGATTCAGTCGTTCGCGGTAATCTTCCACCAGCTCCCGGATCGGCGGCGGCATCACCCGACCCACGGCCAGGAGGGTGATCCTCATTCCGAGGTCGCGACTCCGCGCCTGGCTTCCCCTTTCGGCTTGGCCGCGTCCTTGGGTTTGGTCTCGTCCTTGGGTTTGGTCTCGTCCTTGGGTTTGGTCTCGTCCTTGGGTTTGGTCTC
>NZ_JBZVFG010000001.1:0-60865 GCF_058402785.1 Candidatus Magnetaquiglobus sp. | reverse complement strand
GTCCTTGTGGCCCATTTTGACCTTGACCTCACGGGCCGGCGTGGCCTTGGGGCTCCACAGTTTTTCCAGATTGTAGAACTCGCGGGCCTCCTGGCGGAACACATGCACCAGCACGTCCCCGAGGTCCACCAACACCCAGGCGCTTTCCGGCAATCCTTCCGTGCCGCGCACCTCGATCTTGCGTTCGTGGGCCACCAGGAGTACCTCGTTGGCCAGGGTCGAGACATGGGTTGGCGAGGTTCCGGTGACGATCACGAAGTGATCCGCGAAGCCGGATCGTCCTTCCAGATCCACCACCACGATCTCCTTGCCTTTCTTGTCGTCCAACCGTTTGCTCAGTTCCGCGGCCAGTGCCGCGCTTTCGGGATGGCTCTTCAAAATCGTGCGCTCCAAAGTGAGTGAAATCAGCTGGCCCGATACAGTCCGTGGGCCAGCGCGTAGTCGAGCACCGCGTCCTTGGTGGTTCCGCGCGGGATGTCGCCTTGGGACAAACGGCGCCGGAGTTCGGTGGAGGAGAGATCCACCGGCGACACCTTAAGCCGGAACAGTCCGTACCTTCCGAGGCGTGTGCGGTCCAGATCGCCGGGGTTGGCCACGGCACGCTTCGTCAGTTCCGTTGCTGCCGGGTGACTGGCGCCTGTCGGCTCGACGAATCCGGGCCGTTCCATGAGACAGACATGGGTCAGTTCCAGGATGCGTTGCCACGCCCGCCACAGATGCAGTTCGCGCGGGATATCCGCGCCGATCAGCAACACCGGTTCCTCGTCCGGAAACGAGGCGTGCCAGGCTTGCAGGGTGTCCACCGTATAGCTCACCCGGGGCGTGTTCGCCTCGATCTCCCAGAGGGAGAATCCGGGTTCGTCCGCCAGCAAAAGCCGCAGCATGGCGACCCGGTGGGCCACCGGAGCCAGAAGATCCGGCCCCTTGAAGGGGTGGATCCCGGTGGGGATGAACACCACCCGATCGAGTCCCAGCGCGGTCATCGCCTCGCGTGCCGGGCGGATGTGGCCGTGATGGGGCGGGTTGAACGTTCCGCCCATGAGGCCGGTCCGGCGGGTCATTGGCGCAGTTGACCATCGCCCAGCACGATGTATTTCAGGCAGGTCAGCCCTTCGAGTCCCACCGGACCGCGAACGTGCAGCTTGTCGGTGGAGATGCCCATCTCCGCGCCCAGTCCGAACTGGAAGCCGTCGTTGAAGCGGGTCGAGGCGTTGACCATCACCGCCGAGGAGTCCACCTCGCGCAGAAAGCGCATGGCGCGCGGGTGATCGCGGGTGACGATGGTTTCGGTATGTTGCGAGGCGTGGGCGGCGATGTGGGCGATCGCTTCGGTGAGCGACGGCACCACCCGCACCGACAGGATCGCGGCCAGGTGTTCGGTGTCGTAATCTTCCGGCGTCACCGGTGTCACCGGGATTTCGTCACCGAGGATGGCGCGGGTTCGTTCGCAGCCGCGCAGTTCGCATCCGGCGTTCACCAGTCGTTTCGCCATGGCCGGCAGGAATGTTTCGGCCACCGCTTCGTGGACCAGCAGGGTTTCGGTGGCGTTGCAGACGCCGGTTCGTTGCATTTTGCCATTGAAGGTCAGTTCTTCGGCCATGGACAGATCCGCGTAGCGATCCACATAGGTATGGCAGATGCCATCCAGGTGTTTGATCACCGGGATGTGTGACTCTTCGATCACCCGTTGGATCAACCCCTTGCCACCGCGTGGGATGATCACGTCCACGTGGCGGTCGCTTTTGAGCAGCGCCCCCACCGCAGCGCGGTCCGTGGTATCGATGAACTGCACCGCTTCCGCCGGCAGGTTGGCGGCGCGCAGTCCCAGGGCGAGTCGTTCGGCGATGGCGCGGTTGGAGTGCCACGCCTCCGACCCGCCGCGCAGAATCACCGCGTTGCCCGATTTGACGCACAGTGCCGCCGCGTCGGCGGTGACGTTCGGGCGGGATTCGTAGATGATGCCGATCACCCCGAGGGGGACGCGCATGCGACCCACCAGCATGCCGTTCGGGCGAGGGCGCATTTCGGTGATCTCGCCTACCGGATCGGGCAGGGCCATCACCTCGCGCACGCCATCGGCCATGCCTTGGATCACTTTGTCGGTCAGGCGCAGGCGATCGATCATCGCTGGGGAGAGGCCATGGGCTTCGGCCTGGGTCAGATCGAGTTTGTTGGCCTCTTGCAGGGCGGCCCGATCTTCCCAGAGTCGTTGGGCCATGAACTCCAGGGCCTGGTTTCTGGCTGTGCCGTCGGAGGCGGCGAGGGTGCGGGCGGCGGTGCGGGCCTGGGAGCCGATTGTGTTGATCAGTTGGGTGATGTCCGTCATTGTCGATCAAGCTCCGTGGGGGGGTGATGGTGATGACGTAAAACCGTTGCCGGGGTCCGGGGAGCGAAGGTCCCCGGCAGAGGTTTGGAGACGGAGTCTCCAGGGTTCTTCTTTTGACTTTGCTTTTGACTTTGCTTTTGACTCTCGCGCGCTTTACACGACAAGCCCTTTTTCGCGCTTTTTGCGAAAAAGGGCGCAGCGCGCGCGGTCTCATGCGCCCCCTCGGTCGCCCGTCAGGGCGTCCGAGGGGGCGAGGTGCACGTCTGAACATAAGCCACCTTCGGCGGCCTGTGCTTTCGGGCCATGTTCGCGGGATCGTTTCGCCAAAGACGCGAAACGATCCCGCAGCCAAGGCGGCGCGCAGCGTTTTTTCGCAAAAAACGCGAAAAAACGCTTTTTTGAAGAGCGCGCGAAAAGCAAAGACCTAAAGACAAAAGACTAAAATAGAAACCCAAAGAAAGATATTTAAAGATAAAAAAATAAGGTCAAAGTCAAAACCTCGGAGACTCTGCCTCCGAACCGCTGCCGGGGACCTTCGGCCCCCCGGTCCCCCGCAAAGGTTGGAGGGAATCTCACCCCTCTGCATCCAACTCCCGAATCAACACCAGATTGTCCCGGTGAATCACCTCTTCCGCCCCCAGATACCCCAACAACCCCTCGAACTGCCGACTGTGCCGCCCGGCGATGCAGGCCAGATCACTGCTGTTGTAGTTGATAATCCCCTTGGCCAACTCCTGCCCGTCCGGGGCCTGACAATGCACAACCGCCCCACGCGCGAACTCCCCCAACACCGCCGTGATCCCCTTGGCCAACAAACTCCGACCCTGCAACAACGCCACCGAAGCCCCGGCATCAAGCAGAATCTCCCCACGCCCAACCCGCGCATTCACGATCCATCGCTTGCGCGCCGGCAACGGATTCTCCAGGCCCAAAAACAACGTACCCACCGGAAACGGGGTGAATACCTCGGAGATCGGATTTTCCCGGAAACCGTTGGTCAAGACCATGCGACAGCCACTGCGCGCCGCCATGCGCGCCGCCTTGATCTTGGTGGCCATCCCACCCTTGCCAACCAGAGAGCCGACACCGCCCGCCATGGACTCGATCTCCGGAGTCACCCGCTCGACCAAAGGGATGAAACGAGCCTCGGGATTGAGACGCGGATTGCTGTCATACAGACCGTCGATGTCGGAGAGCAAAATCAACAGATCGGCATCGACCAGATCCGCCACGTTGGCCGACAGGGTGTCGTTGTCGCCGAATTTCAACTCGTCGGTCATCACCGTGTCGTTCTCGTTGACGATCGGCACCAGACCCAACTCCAACAGGGTCTTCAAGGTGTCGCGGGCGTTGAGATAACGCTGCCGGTTCTCCACGTCGTCACGGGTGAGCAGCGCCTGGGCCACGTTCACCCCCAGACTCTCGAACGCCTCCTCGTAATGACGCATCAATACCCCCTGACCGGCTGCCGCGGCGGCCTGCTTCTCCTGCACCGAGGCAAGCGGTCGGTTGAGCTTGAGCAACGGACGACCCGCCGCCACCGCGCCGGAGGTGACCACGACGACACGGCGTCCATCGGCCATGACACGCACGATCTCTCGCGCGCGCGCCGCGATCCACTCGGGACGGATCCCCTCGCCACCGCCGGTGAGAAGATTGGAGCCGATCTTGACCACCACGCGCCGTGCCCCGCGGACCGCCTGCCACTCCTGGCTCAGCCTGGCGCGGTGATCAACGCACCCAGATGCACTCGACGCCATCTTCGTCTCCATCCCCGTCCCACTCCTCATCCTCGGAGGGCACACGCTCCCCACCGCGACCGGCCTTGGTCGGAGCATCCTCCAGAGGCGCGTGATACAGCTCCGGATCCCGCTCGCGCCGCGCCGCCTTCACCCGCTTGAACAACCCCTTGATCAGCGCGTCGATCCCCTCGCCGGTGGCGGACGAGATCCAGAGGATTTCTTCGACCTCGCCCTTCAACCCCTTGCGAAATTTCTTGAAAAGCTTCTCCCGTGCCTTTTCATCCAGAAGATCGCACTTGGTCAGCACCGCCCAGCAGGGCTTGGAGGCGAGGGTGGGCGAATAGGCGGCCAACTCCTCCTCGATCAGCCGGAAACGGGTCAGGGGATCCTCCTCGGCCAGGGGCGAGGTGTCCACCAGATGCACCAGAATCGGACAGCGTTCGATGTGACGCAGGAAGGCCCGTCCCAACCCCTTGCCGGACTCGGCACCCTCCACCAGACCAGGGATGTCGGCCACGACGAAACTGTTCTCCTCGCCGGCCCGTACCACGCCCAGATTGGGCACCAGGGTGGTGAAGGGGTAGTCGGCGATTTTGGGACGCGCCGCCGAGATCCGGGAGAGCAGGGTGGATTTGCCGGCGTTGGGCATGCCGACCAGACCCACGTCGGCCAGAAGCTTCAGCTCCAGCCACACCCAACGCTCCACGCCCGACTCGCCAGGCAGACACTGCCGGGGCGCGCGGTTGACCGAACTTTTGAAATGGACGTTGCCCAACCCGCCGCGACCGCCCGGCGCGATGACGAACCGCTGCCCGGCCCGCCACAGGTCGCAGATGACCGCGCCGTCGGCGTCGTCACGGGCCACGGTGCCGACCGGCACGCGCACCTCCAGATGGGGCGCGGAAGCGCCGGTACGACATTTGCCCATGCCGCCCGTGCCGCGCCTGGCCTTGAAATGCTGCTGATAACGAAAATCGATCAGGGTGTTCAAGTGAGGATCGGCCACGAGAACCACATCGCCGCCACGTCCGCCGTCGCCGCCGTCCGGACCGCCGAGGGGAATGAATTTTTCACGGCGAAACGAGGCGGAACCGTTGCCGCCGTCGCCGGAGCGGACAAAGATCTTGACCTCATCCAGAAAACGCATGTCGTCTACCCGACCGGGCCAAAAAGGAGGGTACGAAAAAAATGGGATGGAAGGGATCCTCTCACCCCGAACCATGGCACTCCCCCGCAGGAGTTCCACGCCAAACGAAATATGCCCCTGGTCGATCGCAAGGGATCAACCAGGGGCATCGGAACGCGAAGGAACGTTGCCGCGCATCACAAGCGTGGGTGATGCCGGCGGGAGTTGGTCACGCCGGCGGCCCGTCGCACCTGAAGGTCGCGGCGGGTGGGAATCAGGCGGCGGCCACGACGTGAACGTAACGACGATTGTTGCGCTCGGCGAAGGTCACGATCCCTTCCACCAGGGCGAAGAGGGTGAAATCGCGTCCCATGCCCACGCCATCGCCGGGATAGACCTCGGAACCGCGTTGGCGGATGAGGATGTTGCCCGGCACGACCTTCTGTCCGCCGTAGCGCTTGACGCCCAGTCGGCGTCCAATGGAATCGCGTCCGTTGCGGGTACTGCCGCCCGCTTTTTTATGTGCCATGAGTCGTCTCCCGAACTCGTCGATGAACAACCATCCCGCCGCGATGACTGTTTGGGCGGTGGTCAGTAACTTGTCATGATGGGGGAAAAAAACCTTGCCCCCGACCGTGGACCTCCCTTCGGGATTCCCACGGTCAATCAATCACGCCGTGATGTTGGTGATGCGCAGCTCGGTGAGCTGTTGGCGATGACCCTGGAGGCGGCGATAGTTCTTGCGGCGCTTTTTCTTGAAGACCAGGACCTTCTTGTCCTTCATCTGGCGCAGGATGGTGCCGGTAACCTGACCGCCGGCGGCCTCGCCACCGATTTTGATCTGGTCATCGACGGAGATCAACAGCACTTCGCCGACCTGGACCGAATCTCCCTCTTCACCGGGCAGTTTCTCGACGCGCACGACATCATTGACCGCCACCTTATATTGTTTTCCGCCCGTGCGGACCACTGCATACATGTCAACCACTCCTTGAATGTCTTTATGCCGTCGGACAACCTGCGAAACGTGCCTGGATGGGGGCCAGGATGCACAAGCCCCTCCACACCCCGGACTCCAGGGTGATCGGAAACTGTTTATTATCACTCTGGAGCGGAAAATGTCAACCCGAAATCACGTAACAGTTCCAACGTCTCGAAGAGGGGCAGCCCCACCACCCCGGAATAGGATCCGGAAACATGCGCCACCCATGCCGCGCCGAGCCCCTGAATGGCGTAGGCCCCGGCCTTGTCGAACGGTTCGCCGCTTTGGATATAGGCCAGGATCTCCACGTCGCTCAACCTCTTGAAACGCACGCGACTCTTCACGACCACGGCGTGTCCTCGTGGTCGGTCCGGAGAGCAGAGCGCGACCCCGGTCAACACCCGGTGCTCGCGACCGGAGAGACGGGTGAGCATGGCCATGGCATCGGCCTGGTCGCGGGGTTTGCCCATGATCTCATCTTCGAGCACTACGGCGGTATCCGCGCCGAGCACCAGATCCACCTCGCGGGTGACGCCGGCGCGGGCTTTTTCCAGGGCCATGCGCCGCACATAATCCACGGCGTGCTCATCGGCATGGCGCGATTCGTCCACGTCGGTGGGGTGAACCTCGGGGTCGAGCCCTACCTGGCGCAGCAACATCAGACGGCGCGCGGAGGCCGATGCCAGTCGCAAGCGCGTGCCGACCGGTTTCCAAAAGGATCCCGGCGTGTGGCTGGTTGCCTCACTTTCAAGATTATTTAACAAAAACCGCCTCCCGGTTGGTCAAGAACACTTGACGATTTTGCCCTCGCGACCCTATTGTGTGCAACCAGTTTTTCAACTTTCTCCAGAGACGGTCGCGCGCGGGACCGGCCCCGGTGTACTTTTCCGCGCCATACTGATGATAAAAACCTCACCATGAAACCCACCCCAGCCAATCTGCCGCCAGTCCTCAAACGCCTGGGCGAACTGATCGGACCGGATCTGGAACGGACCAACGCCATCATCCTGGAGCAACTGAACTCCCAGGTGGAGTTGATCCCCAAGTTGGGTGCGCACATCATCGAGAGTGGTGGCAAACGCCTGCGCCCCGTGCTGACGCTGTTGTCCGCCAAGCTGTTCGGCTATACCGGTCGCGACGATGCCCTGCTCGCCGCCGTGGTGGAGTTCATCCATACCGCCACCCTGCTCCACGACGACGTGGTGGACCGCTCCGATACCCGGCGTGGTCGCGCCACCGCCAATTCCGTGTGGGGCAGCAAGGCTCCGATCCTCGTGGGGGATTATCTTTTCTCGCGCTCCTTCCAGATTCTGGTCGCCCACGCCGATCTCAACGTGTTGCGCATCATCGCCGATGCCTGCGCCGTGATCTCCGAGGGGGAGGTCATGCAACTGGTGGCCACCAACGATCTGACCACCACCGAAGAGCACTATCTGGAGGTGGTGCGTCGCAAGACCGCCACGCTGTTCACCGCCGCCGCGCAGATCGGCGCGGTCCTCAACCACCGCTCCCGCGCCGAAGAGAATGCCCTGGCCGAATACGGCACACTCCTGGGAATCGCCTACCAGGTGGTGGACGACGCCCTGGACTACTCGGCCAGCAACGAGGCGCTCGGCAAGAATGTGGGCGATGATTTCCAGGAGGGGAAGATCACCCTGCCGGTGATCCACGCCTACCGGCAGGGCACCCCGGAGGAACGCGCCTTCTGGAGCGACTGCCTGGAAAAACGGGAGTTCCCGGAAGGGGCGTTGCAACGGGCCATTCAACTGGTGCGCGAGCGCGGTTCCCTGGACTATACCCTGGCGCGCGCCAAGACGTTCGCCGATGAGGCCAAGGCGCAACTCGCCATTCTGCCCGATACCCCGGAACGTGAGGCCATGGCCATGCTCGCCGATTTTTCTGTTGCACGCAGCTATTGACCTTTTCGAACGACTCTGTTAACATTATTGGATTGGTCGGCGTATCGGGGTGTGGCTCAGTCTGGTAGAGCACAGCGTTCGGGTCGCTGGGGTCGTGAGTTCGAATCTCGCCACCCCGACCAATCAAATCAAGGGGTTGGGTGAATTTCACCCGACCCCTTTTTTTTGTTGGGGCTTCCCAATGCCTGCCCGTCTTGATTGGCAATCCTCCATTGTGTATCCTCTGGCCAATAGGGTCGGGAGGAGGGGTGACGATGGCAAGAGCATGGGTGCTGCATCCAAACAAGGATGTGCCGTTGCTCATCATCAAGTTGATTGAAAAAAACAAGCCGGAATGACGATCCGTCAGGGGGCGTGCCATGGAGATCAGACACTATCCAGCCATCATGATTCCGGCGCGGTGGATCCGCTCAATCGCTCCATGGCCGCAACCCCGGTGGCGCGGATCGATCGCGCGGCCAGGGAGATCGGCATGAGCCGCTCCGGGTTTCTGGCCGAGTCGGCCAGACGCATGCTGGATGCCCGGATGTGAGCAACGATTCCCAGGAGACGCGGGGTCTGTCCGGGGACACGGGTGTCCAACCCGTGCCGAACCGTCGTCCGGATGGCTCCGGCAGACGCATCCTGATCATCCGCAAGGACAACATCGGCGATCTGGTCTGCACCACGCCGTTGATCGCGCGGTTGCGTCTCCAATACCCGGATGCCCATCTGGCGGCGCTGGTCACCGACTACAGCACCCCGGTGCTGTGGGGCAACCCGGATCTGGATGCGCTCCACGCCTACAAGAAGGCCAAGCATCGTCACACGGGGGAGAGTTGGCTGGGGGTCTATGCCCGACGCGCCGGCCTGTTCTGGAAACTGCGGCGTCAACGATTCGATCTCATCCTGCTGCCGGGTGGCCCCCATCCCAGCGCCCTGCGTGCCGCGCGCCTGCTCAACCCGGAGCGGATTCTGGTGCGTCACGAAACCCCGTTCGGGGCGCATGAGGTCGAATGCGTGTTGCGGCTGGCGCGTGGTCTGGGGATCGACGATGCGATCCCTCCCGCACCGACGCGCGTGGTTGCCGATCCGCACCATCTGGCCCGTCTCCCCCGCCTGCCCGAGGAGGGCACGCCCCTGATCGGCGTTCACATCAGCGCCCGCAAGCCACCGCAACGCTGGCCGTGGGAGCGGTTTGCCGTGTTGATCGGCTTGTTGCGACAGAGGGGGTTCCTGGTGGCGCTGTTCTGGTCGCCGGGGGCCGAGGACAATCCCCTCCATCCGGGGGATGACGACAAGGCCGGGCGGATTCTCGAGGCGGTCAACGACCCGCGGGTCATTCCCCATCCCACCCAGGCTCTGCCGGAGTTGATCGCCGGACTCTCCCGCTGTCGGGCGGTGATCTGTTCGGATGGCGGGGCGATGCATCTGGCCGCCGGGCTGGGCAAACCGATCGTCTGTTTCTTCGGCAACTCCGACGCCAGGCGTTGGCATCCCTGGGGGGTGACGTACCGGTTGCTGCAACCGGCGAGCGAGCGGGTCGAGGAGATCTCCGTGGACGAGGCCTGGGGCGCGTTCGAGGCGTTGCTGGAGGAGGGCGGATGAGCGCGCCGCCCGAGCCAAACCGGGATCCGGGCGGGATCCTGCTCATCAAGTCGCGCCACATCGGGGACGTGCTGCTGATGGCCCCGCTGATCGCCACCCTGAAGCGGCGTCACCCGTCAAGTCGCATCGCCGCGCTCGTCAAACGCGAATGCGTGCCGATGCTCGAGGGCCATCCGGATCTGCACGCGGTCGTGACCTTCCCGGAGAAACGGCCCGGTCAGGGCCGGTTGCCGTTGCTCATCCGCCAGATCCGCGCCTGGTGGCGGTTGTGGCGCGGTCCCTGGGAGTTGGCCATCAACACCACCGAAGGGGATCGGGGGATCCTGAACGCCTTTTTCTCGGGCGCGAAAAGACGCATCGGCTTCATCAATGCCCGCGGGGAGAAGGCCTGGCGGTTGCGACTGCTCACCGATCCCGTGCCGTTTCGAGGCGGCAAGCGGCACATGGTGATCCACAATCTCGATCTGGCCGGCGAGGGGATCCAGGATCGGGTGGTGCGCCTGGTGGCCTCGCCTGACGAGGAGCAATCCGCCCTGGCCAAGCTGAAAGCCACGGGATGGGATGAAATGCGCCCTCTGGTGCAGATCCACCCCACCTCGCGCTGGAGTTTCAAATGCTGGACCGACTCCGGCATGGCCCAGGCCGCGGATTTCATCCATCATTCGGGACGCATGCCACTGTTCACCTGCGGACCGGGTGCCGAGGAGCGCGGGCGGCTGGATGCCATCCTGGCCTTGTGCCGGGAGCCGTATCTGGATCTCGGGGGCAAACTGACCCTCAAGGAGTTGGCGGTGATCAGCCGGTCGTGTTGTCTCTATTTCGGGGTCGATACCGCGCCCATGCACATGGCCGCCAGTCAGGACACCCCGGTGATCGCCCTGTTCGGACCGACCGGGGTGTACGACTGGGGCCCCTGGCCGAATGGCTGGGATGGGGAGGATACTCCCTATCCGGAACTCAAGGGGGTACAGTCGAGCGCGCCCCATCTGGTGATCCAGAAGGATTGGCCGTGCGTTCCGTGCGGCAAGGCCGGCTGCGAGGGGAGCAAACGCAGCCGCTGCCTGGAGGAGCTTGATTTCGCCACCGAGGTGCGACCGTGGCTGGCGAAACGATTACCCGCCGGGGATCCGTTCCCCTGACCGGTCCCCACTCGGTTGCCTCCGGTCGCGCAGGAAAAACACCGCCGTATCCCCGTCCAGGACCAGATTCAGCTCTTTGACCAGCGCATCGATGGCGCGTCGCATCGGCCTGGTGAAGGGGGAGTGGATCCCCCCGTCGCCTTCGGGCCACGCCTTGCGCGGTATGTCGCGTTGTTGATACTCGCTGCCGATGATCCCCTCGGCGCCGGAGTCGCAATAGAGGTGGAAGATCTCGAAGCCGTGTTTTTCCGCCAGCAGGTGGATGCTGCGCATGGTGTGCAGATAGAGATGACGCGGCGCGTCCCAGGAGGCCCAGTGGACGCCGTAGCGACGGTGGGGGTAGGAGTTGGAGAGCGGAATGCGCAACAGCACCCCCCCTCCGGGGTTGAGCCGACCCCGGATCGCCTTCATGGCCGCGTGTTGATCCGGCATGTGCTCCAGGGAGTGGTGCAACATGATCAGCTCAAAGGTGCGTTCCACCTGATCCAGAGGTTTGGCGATGATGCGCACCCCGTTGCCGTGATCCAACGGCGCGGGCAGGAACGGATCCACCCCGGTCAGATCGGTGAACCCCTCGCGACGCAGCTTCAGCAACAGTCCCCCCGACCCGCATCCGACATCGACGATGGAACTCTCCAGCGTCAGACCGAACGGGCGCAGCCAGTCGAAGTAGCCCGGTCTGCGGCTCACCAGCGCGATGGCCGCGCCCAAAGGGTCCGACTGGCCCAGGTAGTGGCGGGTGCGTCGGGCGCGCAGGCCGGCGGCGAAGGGGGAGAGTTTCTTGTCCCTGGCCTTCTTGAACGACGAGTACTCCGGACCGTAATGACGCGCCAGATCATCCGGAACCCGCGCGATCTGCAACAGTCCACATCGACCACAGGTGAAATACTCGAACGGCTCACGCTGTCCGAACATCATCTCGAAAACCAAGTGATGGGCATGGTCCTGGTCGTTCTGGCAGAGATGGCAATTCATGGTGGCTCCAGTGGTTGGCCTCGGTATGGATCCGGAAGGGGTCAGGGGATGAGGGCCTTGAGAAAGTTTTTGGCCACGCGTCGTTTCTGGCTGGTCAACATGGCGTTGCGCCACAGTGTCGCGTAAACACCCCGACGCAGCAGGTCGCGCCGACTCGCCTGGCGTACCCGGTGGCTGGACATGCGGTCGATCTTGTGGAACATCGACAGCCCGTCGTCCACCAGTTGCCAGCGGATCAGGTCGGCCAGTTCCCGATCCGAGACGCCTGCCGCCACCTGATCGAGAATTCGCGCGTTGGTGTCGTAGCTGGACACCGAGGATTGCAACTGCCGATCGGTGTTGTACATTTGGAGATTTCGCTTCCATTGTCGATAGAAGTAGCCCGGCTCATCCAAAAAACCGATCCGTTCGGCCACCAGCAGGAAACGGGTGGTCCAGACCACATCTTCGTGGCTGATTCCCAGGGTGAAGCGCAGGCCGATCGCCTCGATCAACCGGCGTCGATAGACCTGCATGCAGACCATGTGCAGCATCGACCGGCATTGCAGACGCCCGCGCATCCACGCCGAGCCGGTCATCATTCCGGTGGGCAGAGGGTCGGCATAGAGCGCATGGTCGGGTTGACGCCCTTCGAAGTGGTAGGTGGCGTTGCCGATAATCGCGTCCGCGTCGAACTGCTCGGCCAACAGGCGCATGCGGGTGTAGTAGCCCGGTTGCACGAAATCGTCCGAGTCGCAAAAGGCGACGTACGTCCCGCGCGCCTGATCCAGGGCGTTGTTGCGCGCCCCGGAGAGCCCCTGGTTGCTCTGGTGGATGGCCCTGAACCAGGGGTGGGCGAGACAGAAGGCGTCCAGCATGGCCGCACTTTCGTCCGTGGAGCCGTCATCGACCAACAGGATCTCGGTGCGTGACGGATCCTCGCCGAGCAGGGATTCCAGGCAGATGGTCAAGAAGCGGGCGGTATTGTAAACCGGTACGATGATGGTCAAAGGGATCATGAATCTACCGGTTTATGTTTGATCGTCATTCCGGATGAACTGGACGGGTGGAGGCGGCGTGATCGGAGCCACGCTGACCATTGAATCACGTTAAATCTGCTCAGCCATCCCCATACACCGTGGCGCGGATGCGCGTCAAGAGTTGATGCCCAGAAGTTCCCGGATTTCCCGCCAGGCCGCCGCCACCGGGATTTCGCCCAGGGAGTGACTGGCGTCGCAGTGTCCGTCGCGGGGGTGCAGGGTGAGGAACCGACAGCGCGGATGGTCGAGGGGGCCGGTCATCTCCGGGCCGGAGAGACAGTGATAGAAGAGCACCATCGGGATGTCGAAGGCGCTCATCAGATGGGTCGGACCGGTATCCACCCCGATGTAGAGATCCAGACAGGACATCATCGCCCCGGTGGCGCGCAGGGAGAGTCGTCCGCTCAGATCCTGGCCGGCATCGCCCAGGCTGGCCACCAGGGGTTGGTTGTGGGTCCGGTCGTCCGGCCCGCCGAAGACCAGGAACCGGGCCTGGGGTATCTGGTGTCGGATCTGCTGGCAAAGGGCGATGAAATGACCCAGAGGCCAGTCCCGGTAGGGCTTGGTGGGGAAGCTGCGGGGCTGGATGCCGATGAGCGGACCATGGGTCCGCAGGGGAGCCAGTCGTCGTTCGGCCTCCAACCGCTCCTTCAGCGTGACCCCGTAGGCGATGCGCGGGTTGGTGGTGGTCACCCCGAGCGGTTCGGCGTGATGGGTCAGTTGCCAGATGGCATGCTCGCTCTGGAAGGGAGGCGGTTCGATGAGATGAGCCAGGCGTCGGTTCAGCGCCGGATCGGCCTGACGAAAGGCGATGGTCTGGCTGGCCAGACGCAATCCGAGTTTGACCAGTGCGGCGTCGAATCCGTAAACCAGGCTATAATCGTAGACCGGTTTGTGAAACCACCCCCGCATCCAGGCGGTTCTCGGGGTCACGCCACGGACGTGACGGACAAAGGGGAGATGGGCGAAGATCTCGGCCCGTTTCGGATGGGCCAGAATGTCCAGGATGGCGCCGGGGAACTGCTCGGCCAGGGCGCGCAGGGTGGGCGTGACGAAGAGCGAATCGCCGATTCGCGAGACCTGGATGACGAGAAAGGAGGGCGGCGCCTGCATGACGGCCTCAGGAAGAGAGGGGATCGATGGTGGGTTCCGCCTTCCCGTCGCGGGGACGGGGCTTGATGAAGCGGGCCGGGGAGCCGGCGTAGATGCCGCCGGGCGGCAGATCCTGGGTCACGGTGCTGCCCGCGCCCACCACCGCGTCGTCGCCAATGGTCACGCCGGGCAGAACCGTGACCCCGGCGCCGAGCCAGCAGTGACGACCGATGGTGACCGGTCGGTGGAACTGGGTGTCGAAGGCCGCGAAACCGCGTTTGGCCACGTCGTGATTGGCGGTCACGATCAGGCAGTTGGCGCCGATCATGGTGAAGGCGCCGATTTCGATGCGGGCGTGGGCTTGCAGCATGCAGTTGACGTTGATGCGCACATGATCGCCGAGCGCGACGTTTTCCGGTCGCTCCACGAACAGGCCGGGAAAGATCCGCACATCGTGGCCCACCTCGCCCAGGCGGGCTTGGAAATGGCGCGTGCGACCGCGTTCCAGCCAGTCGAGAATGCGTGCGGCCAGCATGGCCTTGAAGGCGCGTGCGGTCATGGCGTCGGTGGGACGGGTGGCGCGAGGGATCTGGTATACCACCACCAGAGCAGCCTGGCCGGAATGCGGCGCCAGAAACGACGGCGCTTCTGATAGGGGTGATGGAGCATGTGACACTGGTTGCACGGCGCGATGGCGCCCATGCCGCCCGTCTGGGTGAGGTGGCGCAACCGCTGCATGGCCGGGCTGTTCCAGGCCGAGGTGATGGTGTCGCCGGCGGCCAGATCGCCGATGATGTTGTGTCCTTCCGGATCCAGACAGCAGGCGTGGACCTTGCCATCGAAGGAGATCACCAGCCGATGGTAGATCTCGTGACACGGCGAGGTGCCGGATAGCCGCATCGTTTCGAACCGCGACTCCGTGGAGGCGCCGGCGAAGCTGTGCAGAAAGCGCACGTCCAGGCGCACGTCGAAGCCGTCGAACAGTTGGCGATACTCCGGGGTGTTGACGCAGGGCTTGTCGGGCGCGAAGGGGATGATCTCCTGGAGAATCACCTGGGGTCGGCTGGCTCCCCGCTCCTGGCGCAGGGTGAGGAAGCGGCGGATGTTGCCGAGCACCCGATCGAAATCGCTGCGAATGCGCATGCGGTTGTAAAGATCCCGATCCGCGGTGTCGAAGCTGAAACAGATCTCCGACAGGGGGGTCGCGAGGATCCGATGCGCCATCTCCTCGTCGAGACGCTTGGCGTTGGTGTGGATGATCACCGGAACACCGGTCTGCTCGGCCTTGTGGATCATTTCGGGCAACTGCTGGTGGAGCAGGGATTCGCCGTAACAGAAGAGCTTGAGTTGGCGCGGCTTGAGCACCGCCACCTCGGCGATCACCCGTTCGAAGAGTTCCATGGACATGAAACCCCGTTGTCGTTCGCCCCAATGGCTTTGCGGGCAGAAGGTGCAGCGCAGATCGCAGATGTTGGTCGGATCGACGAAGATCTCCAGCGGTGCATAGGGGAGAACCAGGCCGCCGCGCCGTTTGGCTTCGGCGCACAGCCGACGACGCAGTTCCGGGCGGCTTTCGAGTCGGGTGGGAATGGTCCGCATGAAGGTCTGAATCCGCGTGCTGGCTGGCCATGGGTGGATTGAGCGGGCGTTCGATCCCGGCCAAACCTGCCGATGCGGGCCATGGAGGGAATCACCGGACAATCGGTTGGTTATCGCAATGGAGCATGATAGCGCGTTGCCCTCAAAATGCAATGAAAAGCCGTTGGCCCGACGCGCCCTTCACGCCGTGGATATTCGGTTGCCGGACGAATCGCCCCTTGACTTTGTGAGGGCGCATCGATTTGATTCGTGGGATCTGGTTGGGTTGGATTCTTTCAGGCGTGGGGTATACAGAGCATGCATCGATCAATGGAGGCGTGGATCCGCGCGGTGGGCGAGGAGAAGGCGCGGTTCGCCGCCCTGGTCGCCGGGATTCCCTATGAGAAAAAAGGGATTCTGTTTTCGGAGATGTTCTTTTTTCAGCTCGGCGCCCGCTCCGCGGGGGCGAAACGGATCCTGGAGTCGGGTCGCGCCAGGGGACAGAGCACGCTTGTGTTGTCGGTTTGTTTCCCGGAGGTGCCGATCTTGAGCATCGAGCACGATCCGAACTCGCCGGACGTGGCCGTGGCTGCGGCACGGCTGGCGGGACGTGATCATGTGCAACTGCTGTTCGGGGATGCCCGGCGGCGCATGCCGGAGTTGGCCGAGGCCGGGGATGTGGCGTTGATCGACGGTCCCAAGGGGTTTGCCGGGTTGCGTCTGGCGTTCCGGGTGCTGGCGACCGGCAAGGTGTCGATGGTGTTCATTCACGACGTGGGGGTGGGCACGCCGGATCGGGCCTGGCTGGAGCGGATCGCGCCGGAGGCGGTCTACAGCGATGATCCGGAGTTCGCGCGGCTCTGCCACGATCTGGACGGGGCGGCCCGTGACGATCTGCCCGAGGCCAACCGCTTCGAAACCACCTATCCCAGGCCGGGTTATGGCTTCACCTTGGCCTGTCTGCCCAGGATTCCAGTGGCGACGGCCTGGTGGCGGCTGGCGATGACCGCGATCTGGGGTGTGATTCACCGTCTGGCGGTGCGCAAGCTAACCTGACGCCGGGGCCTCCTCGTCCTGGAAGTGCATGGCATGCAGGCGGGCATATTCGCCATTTCTGGCCAGCAGCGCCTCGTGACTGCCCTCCTCGACGATGCGGGCGTCCTTCAATACGATGATCCGATCGGCGTTGCGGATGGTGGAGAGCCGATGGGCGATGATCAGCGTGGTGCGACCGCTCATGAGCCGCTCCAACGCCTCCTGCACCGCCCGTTCGCTTTCGGTATCCAGTGAGCTGGTCGCCTCGTCGAGAATCAGGATCGGCGCGTTCTTGAGCAGGGATCGGGCGATGGAGAGCCGCTGTCTCTGTCCGCCGGAGAGCCGTACCCCGCGATCGCCGATGTGGGTATCGAACCCCTGGGGCAACTGGCGGATGAACTCCAGGGCGTTGGCCGCCTCGGCCACCTGTTCGAGCCGCTCCTGGGTGTATTCGGAACGGCCATAGGTGATGTTGTTCTTGACGGTATCGTTGAACAGGATCACCTCCTGGGTGACCACCGAGATCTGATCGCGCAGGGAACGCATGGTCGCGGAGCGGATGTCGCGTCCGTCGATGGTGATCGCTCCTTGCGTGACGTCGAAGAAGCGCGGCAGCAGGTTCACGAGCGTGCTCTTGCCACTGCCGCTGCGTCCCACCAGGGCGATCTGCTCTCCGGCCCGCACCTTGAGAGTGATGTTTTCGAGTACGTTGGGCAACTCCGCGCCATAGGCAAAGGTCAGATTTTCGAAGGCCAGCTCGTTCTTGAGCAACGGCATCGGGGTGGCGTCGGGTTGATCCTGAATGGTCGCCTCGCGTTCCAGGGTGCCGAAGATGCGATCCATGGCCGCCATGCCCCGTTGCAGGGTGTTGTTGAGGTTGGAGATCGCCTTGATCGGATCGTAGGCCATGAGCATGGCGGTCAGGAAGGAGAAGAAGGTGCCGGTGGTGGTCTTGCCGTCGATCACCGCGCCGCCGCCGTAGAGGATCACCCCGCAGATCACCAGTCCGGAGATCATTTCGATGGAGGGTTTGGAGAGCGAATTGATCTTGAGGATGTCGAGATGGGTTCTCAACACCCGTTTGGTCAGTTGGCGGAACTGGGATTGTTCGTAACGTTCCATGCAGAACGATTTGATGATGCGCACCCCGGAGAAGGTCTCTTCGAGCTGGCTGACGATCGATTCATTGAGTTCCTGGGCGCGATGGGATTTGGTGCGGATTCGTTTGCCGAGGGAGTAGATCAGCAGCGCGGAGAAGGGAAAGCCGAGGATCGAGACCAGCGCCAAAACCGGATCGCGGTAGAAGAGCACCCCGACCAGCACGATGAGGGTCAGACCCTCGCGGATCATGCTGATCATGACGTTGGCGGTGGAGTCCTTGATGATGATCGGATCGTTGCTGATGCGGGAGATGAAGCTGCCGGAGCTGGCGGTGAGAAAGTAGTTCATCTCGAACCGGAGGCAGTGGTTGTAGAGCTGGCATTGCAATTTGCGGGCGATGCGTTGTCCGACCGCGCCCATGACGTAGCTGTTGGTGTAGGAGGCGATGCCGCGTACCAGAAAGACCGCGAGCACCAGCAGCGGCAGGGTATGGAACATGGCACGGTTCTGCTCGATGAAGATCTTGTCGAGGATGGGTTGCACCATGTAGGCGATGGCCCCTTCGGTGGCCGAGAGGACGATCATGCTGATGACAGCCGGGATCAGGGCGATGCGGTGCGGCCAGATGAGGCCGATCCAACGGCGCAGGAGTTGGCGATTTTTGCTGGCGTCGGGTGCGGATTGGGAGAACAGCGGAGGGGCCATGCGCGATTCCGGGGTGAGGGGTGGATGGGAGATCACGGATTCCATGCAATTTTCATGCTGAATCCAAAGGTGCGGGTGATGTTGTGGAGGAGAGGGGGGTTCCGTCATCGTGGGGGCCGGGGGCGGTCATCGCCCCCGGCGGAGGTTCGGAGGCAGCGCCTCCGAGGTGTTGTTTTTGACCCGAGCACGCTTTTCAAAAGAGCGATTTTTCGCGTTTTTATGCGAAGAATCGCGTCAGCGCGCGCCGTCTTTCGCACTCCCCGCCGTCGTCCGTCAGGGCGACGATGGGGAGTGCGTTTGCGTGACGGCAGGAGCGATCTTGCCCGCGCCGCTTGAATGGATCATCAAAGCTGGAGATCCCGCATGCGTATTCTACAAACCACGTTCACGATCCGCACCCAGGGGCAGGGGTTGTATGAGTTCACCGGAGAGGTTGCGCGCTGGTTGCAGGGCGAGCGGGCCTCCGCGGGCTTGCTGACGCTCTTTTGCCGGCACACGTCGGCGGGTCTGACGATTCAGGAGAACGCGGACCCGGATGTGTTGCACGATCTGGCATTTTTCTTCAAACGGTTGGTGCCCGAGGGGGCCAGCGGGTTCCGGCATGTGGACGAGGGGCCGGACGACATGCCCGCCCACATCCGCGCCACCCTGTCCGGCGTTTCCCTCACGATCCCGGTCTCCCAGGGTCGGATGGTGCTCGGAACGTGGCAGGGGATTTTCCTGTTCGAGCACCGCTCCCGCCCGCATCGCCGGGAGGTGGTGGGGTGTTGGATGGGGGAGTGAACGGGCTGGAACAGAGTGGGAAGATTCGGCGCACGGAACGGTGGATCGCTCGCGCGTGCCTCTGCGTCTACCCCTCCACCCACAACGGCAGGCCGGTGGTGGGGTCGAATCCCCGGCGCGGGGGGGTGCCGAGCAACTCCTGAATCAGCACCTCGGCGGCGAACAGGATCGTGCCTAGCGCCAGATGACCGCCAAAGGCCTGTCCGGAGTGGTCCGAGAGGGTGATGTGGACATGCACGAAGGGTTTCTCGTCCTTCAACGACACATTCCCCACCATCTGCACGATCTCCAACGGTTCTTCATAGGTCAGATAATCGTATGCGTGCCGGGTCTGGTCGTAAAATCCCAAACAGGCCCGCTTTACCGCGCCCACCCCCTCGATCCGTCCAACCTGGATCCCCTTGGCGCGGCAAAAGGCGTTCAACTCCGCCAACAGATCCCCATCGTGGGGGAGACGACCCAGCCAGATGGTTCCAGGTGTATAGGAGGTGTTCAATTTTTCACCTTTCGTGAAGGATGTGCGTGGATCATGGACTTCTCTGAACCGGCATGAAGCCTAAATTCTGGTTCCACGTTTCCAGATTCATGACTGCGCAGGCGGAAATCAAAGGTCTTTTCCAGGACTTCGGCGGAACGAGCGGAATCAACCTCTTTAACGCATCGGTTCGTGTTTGCAGGTGTTGTTTCGACATGACGCTCGAGCCAATCAGAACATAATAATGGATTGGTTTTTCTGATAAGTTTCCGGACGCCCATTCGTACAACCAGGTATCTCGATATTTTGTTTTCAGTTTATGATCTATTTCTCCGCTCATGAACTGTCTGATCCATTCAGGACTGTCTGGATTGTTCTGAACGGAATCAGGATCTTTGAATTCAATAAAGACAAGTCTGTCGGAAAGTTCCACGATAAAATCGACGGCTTTCATGCAATGGCTCAAACCATGGGATGGGCTGTCAAATTTTTTTCCGGAAACCCCTGCCGGGAGCGTGATTTGTAGATTCTTTTCCTGAAGGGTGGTCATGAATGGAGACCTCCCAACGTGATCTGGAGTTCGCGGTCGTAAAGCGCGTTGAATGTATCGGCGATGGCATTGTGATCTATATTGGCAATACACGTGCTGCTGCTCGATGAAACGGCGTCGGAACGGTCTCGGAACAGGGCATGAAAGAGAATCTGATCACTGGGACGTTTTCTGAGTTCGAATTCCTTGAGCAGAACATAATGATGCGATGTCAGCATCACCTGGACACCCTGGCGTTGCAATTCCAGAATGATTTCAACCAATTCTCCCATGATCGCCGGATTCAGATTGGCTTCGGGTTCGTCCCAGAACAAGACGGATCCGGATTGAAGGGTTCCATTTTGAATGAGCAGCCAGATCAATGCCAGTTTTCTCATGCCTTCGGACAGCAAGGGAAACTCCAGGTCGCCTTGTTGGTTTTTCAGAAAGAAATGTTCGTTTTTTGCAATGACTTTTCCATCGATGGCCTTCTGCAACGTGGTGAGAAGTTTTTGACGAGGGGGATCAATCGGTCCCATGAGTTTGGGCAGGAAGGCTCTTGAAATGATGTCGGCATAGATCTCCTCAAAAGAGAGTTCTCTTTTGGCGATCGTGGCCTGGAAGCCTGGGGCATGCGTCAGCATTTCCTTGACGGGAATATAGGCGCTTGATATTGCACTTTTTTTCCAGGAATCCTCATGGGTGGTGTTGACCGATTCCGGTTTGTTGGCATGATTGGAAAAATCGAAGATCAATCGCTTCCCGTCGTCCCGGGTGATCACGCCTTTGGTGACGATACTGCCAGCACGGCGACGTGCCAGCCGACCCATGCGGCCTTCATGCGGACTGAAAATATTGCGTAATTTAAGGGCAAAGCTCTTGTCGCGATCTTCTCCGGTTGTGATCGAACATGCGGCATAGAGCAATTTGAGGAGATGCGTCTTCCCGGTTCCATTGACGCCGATTAAGATATTGACGCCTGATGAAAGATCCAGATTGAGAGAATGAAAGGCTGTAAAGTTTTCCAATTCAACTTTGCTGATTATATTCATTTCATTCATTCCTCTAAAAATGGCCAGAAGATGACATCTTATATCATTTTTGTTTGCATTTCAATTTCAATGAATCCAAGATAACATTCTCACGGCGTCACTGTCCAGCATTGCTTTCTCAAGAAGCAGATTCTGGCCCGTGGGTGTCAGTGCGCCGTTGACGGATCCATAAGCGATTTGTTAACCTGAACGACGGGTTATGACCGTGGAACGGCCTTGACGGCGTTTTCACGGGTCAGGGGTGGGAGAAACTCCCGCCACCAAGCCTTAGAGGTTACCATTTCAAACGAAAATTGACCGGGTTTGCAACCCACGACAGGTAAGGATAGATCATGGCCAATTTCGGTCTGCCCGAGAAACAGGGGCTCTACGATCCCGCCCTCGAACACGACGCTTGTGGCGTTGGCTTCGTCGCCCGGATCAATGGCGGCAAGTCGCACGATGTGGTGCGCATGGGCTTGAGCGTCCTGGTGAATCTCACCCACCGGGGCGCCGTGGGCTCCGATCCGCTCACCGGTGACGGGGCCGGCATCCTGATCCAGATTCCGGATGCCTTCCTGCGCGCCCAGACCGCCAAGATCGGTATCACCCTCCCGCCGGAAGGGGATTATGGCGTCGGGATGATCTTTCTGCCCAAGGACAAGGGGATGACGATCTCCTGTCAGCGACTGGTGGAGCAGGCGATCACCGAGGAGGGGCAACTTTTCCTGGGATGGCGCACGGTGCCGGTCAGCCGTCAGGCGCGCATCGGCTATACCGCCAAGGGGTCCGAACCGGCCATCCGCCAGGTGTTCATCGGCGTGCGCAACCGCCCGGACAACGCGGATCCGATGTGGTTCGAACGCAAGCTCTACATCATTCGCCGGCGCGTCGAAAATGCGGTCCTGGGCTACGGTCAGGATGAGGTTAAATCTTTTTATATCAGTAGCTTTTCCAGTCGAACCTTGGTCTACAAGGGGATGTTCCTGGCCGATCAGGTGCGCGCCTACTACACCGATCTGTCGGATGCCTCGCTGGTGTCGGCCTTTGCCATGGTCCATCAGCGCTACTCCACCAACACCTTCCCCACCTGGGGGCTGGCCCATCCGTTCCGCATGATCAGCCACAACGGCGAGATCAACACCCTGCGTGGCAACATCAACTGGATGCGCGCCCGCGAGGCGGCCCTGTCGTCGGGTCTGTTCGGCGAGGATATCAAGAAACTCTTCCCCATCGTTCCTGAAGGGCTCTCCGACTCGGCGAGCTTCGACCGCGCCCTGGAGTTCCTGGTGATCAGCGGTCGCTCGTTGCCGCACGCGATGATGATGATGATTCCCGAGGCGTGGGAGAATCATCGTCACATGGATGAGGACCGCAAGGCCTTCTACCAGTACCACGGCGCCCTGATGGAGCCCTGGGACGGACCGGCGGCGGTGGCCTTCACCGATGGACGCTACATCGGCGCCACCCTCGATCGCAACGGTCTGCGTCCGGCGCGCTATCTGATCACCAAGGGCGGCCTGTGCGTCATGGCCTCCGAGGCCGGCACCATCACCTTCCCGCCCGAGGAGGAGGTGAAGATGGGTCGGCTGCAACCGGGTCGCATGTTCGTGATCGACATGCAGGAGGGGCGCATCATCGACGACGCCGAGATCAAGCAGACCATGGTCTCCCGTCAGCCCTACCGGCAGTGGATCGACGAGAACCTCACCCGTCTCGACACCCTGCCTGCGGGCGGATCCGAGGCCTCCGAGGCCGAGCCGTTGCGGGTGCGTCAGCGCATCTTCGGCTACACCGAGGAGGATCTGTCGGTCGTTCTCGGCCCCATGGGCGCCGACGGGCAGGAGCCGACCGGCTCCATGGGCAACGACGCGGCCCTGGCCGTGCTCTCCGACCGCCCGGTGCTTTTGTACAGCTACTTCAAGCAGCTCTTCGCCCAGGTGACCAATCCGGCCATCGATCCGATCCGCGAAGAGCTGGTGATGAGCCTTTTCACCCAGCTCGGTCCGACCGGCAACATGCTGGAGGAGTCCCCCCAGCATGTGGCGCGCATCTGGCTCGAGCAACCGATCCTGACCAACGCCGATCTGGAGAAGATCCGCGCGGTGGAGCGTCCCGGTCTCAAGGCGCGCACCATCTCCACCCTTTTCGCGGTGGAGGAGGGCGCCGAAGGGATGAAGGCCGCCTTGACCCGCCTGTTCGAGACGGTCTCCGCGGCGGTGGATCAGGGGGTGAGCCTGATTATCCTAAGCGATCGCGGGGTTTCCGCCGCGATGGCGCCGATTCCGGCGCTGCTGGCGGTGTCCGGCGTGCATCATCATCTGATCCGCTCCGGCACCCGCGGCGCGGCGAGCATCGTCATCGAGACCGGCGAGGCCCGCGAGGTGACCCATTGCGCCCTGCTGGCCGGCTACGGCGCCGGGGCGATCAATCCCTATCTGGCCTTCGAATCCCTGGAGGATCTGGTGGCGCGTGGCATCCTCGAGGCGCCCAAGGGGATCGGGTATCTCAAGGCCAACTACGTAAAGGCCATCGGCAAGGGGATGCTCAAGATCTTCTCCAAGATGGGCATCTCCACCCTGCGCAGCTACTGCGGCGCGCAGATTTTCGAGGCGATCGGCTTAAGCCGCCGCTTCCTGGAAAAACACTTCACTGGCACCTTCTCGCGTCTGGACGGCGTGGGGCTTCTGGAGGTGGCGCGCGAAACCCTGGAGCGCCACAGACGGGCCTTCACCAGCCACATGACCCTGACCAACAGCCTGGATATCGGCGGGGAGTACAAGTTCCGCCACGAGGGCGAGCGGCACATGTGGACCCCGGACACCATCGCCAAGCTCCAGCAATCGACCCGCACCAACGATTACCCGCTCTACAAGGAGTTCGCGACGCTGATCAACCAGCAGGATCGGGCCCATTGCACCCTGCGTGGTCTGTTCCAGCTCAAGGAGGCGGAAGAGCCCTTGCCGCTCGCCGAGGTCGAGCCGGCCTCCGAGATCGTCAAGCGGTTCGTGACCGGGGCCATGTCCTTCGGATCGATCTCGAAGGAGGCCCACGAAACCCTGGCCATCGCCATGAACCGCCTGGGCGGTCGTTCGAACACCGGCGAGGGGGGCGAGGATCCGGAGCGCTACAAACCGCGTCCCAACGGGGATCTGGCCCGGAGCGCCATCAAGCAGGTGGCCGCCGGTCGCTTCGGCGTCTCCAGCCACTACCTGGCCAACGCGGACGAGATGCAGATCAAGATCGCCCAGGGGGCCAAGCCTGGCGAGGGTGGTCAACTGCCGGGTCACAAGGTCACCGAGACCGTGGCCCGCATCCGCAACACCACGCCGGGGGTGATGCTGATCTCGCCGCCGCCCCATCACGACATCTACTCCATCGAGGATCTGGCCCAGCTGATCTTCGATCTCAAGAACGTCAATCCCCGCGCGCGGGTGTCGGTGAAACTGGTCTCCGAGGTGGGAGTCGGCACCGTGGCCGCGGGCGTGGCCAAGGGACACGCGGACATGATTCTCGTCTCCGGCGGCGACGGCGGCACCGGCGCCAGCCCGATGAGTTCGATCAAGCATGCCGGCGCCCCCTGGGAGCTGGGTCTGGCCGAGACCCAGCAGACCCTGGTGTTGAACGATCTGCGCGGTCGCGTGCGTCTCCAGACCGACGGGCAGTTGCGCACCGGTCGCGATGTGGTGGTGGCGGCGCTGCTCGGTGCCGAGGAGTTCGGTTTCGCCACCGCGCCGCTGGTGGTCTCCGGCTGCGTGATGATGCGCAAATGCCATCTGGACAGCTGCCCGGTCGGCGTGGCCACCCAGGATCTGGAGTTGCGCAAGAAGTTCACCGGTCGGCCCCAGCATCTGGTCAACTACTTCTACTTCGTGGCCAACGAGGCGCGCGAGATCATGGCGCGCATGGGCTTCAAATCCATCGACGAGATGATCGGCCAGTCCGATCACCTGCTGGTCAACGAGGCGGTCACCCACTGGAAGGCCAAGGGGCTCGATCTCCTGCCGCTGCTGGAAAAACCCGACGCTCCGTCGAACGTGGCCATCCGTTGTGTCCAGGCCCAGGATCACGGCATCGACAAGGTGCTCGATCACCAGTTGCTCGATCTGGCCTCGCGGGTTTTCGAGAGTCTGCGTCCCATCGAGATCCGGTTGCCGATCCAGAACACCGATCGCGCCGTGGGGGCGATGCTCGGCGGTGAGATCTCGCGCCTGTTCGGGGCCGAAGGGTTGCCGCGCGGCACCATCAAGTGCTATTTCGAGGGGGTGGCCGGCCAGAGCTTCGGCGCTTTCAACGTGCAAGGGGTGTCGCTTTATCTGGAGGGGGCGGCCAACGACTACGTGGGCAAGGGGATGTCCGGAGGTCGGATCGTCATCCGTCCCCATCCACGCTCTCCGCTGGTCGCCGAGGAGAACATCATCGCCGGCAACACCCTCCTCTACGGGGCCACGGGCGGCATCGTCCTGATGCGCGGCGTGGTGGGCGAACGGTTCGCGGTGCGCAACTCCGGCGCCCACGCCGTGGTCGAAGGGGTGGGGGATCACGGCTGCGAGTACATGACCGGCGGCGTGGTGGTGGTGCTTGGCGCGACCGGTCGCAACTTCGCGGCGGGCATGAGCGGTGGCATCGCCTATGTGCTCGATGAGTCGGGACGCTTCCCGTCGCTGTGCAACACCGCCATGGTGGGGCTGGAGCCGGTGACCGACGCCGAGGATCGGGAGGCTCTCAAGGAGTTGGTGGAGGAGCATGCGCGGTATACCGACAGCCAGGTGGCCGCGCGGTTGCTGAAGGATTGGGACACGGCCTTGGGACGGTTCGTCAAGGTGATGCCCCATGATTATCGGCGCGTGCTGGAGGAACAGAAAAAGCGGGAGCAAACGGGCAATGGGTAAGACCAAGGGTTTCATGGAAGTGGAGCGGGAGACGCCCAAGCCCCGTTCGGTCGCCGAGCGGATTCACGACTGGGATGAGCTGTATCAACCGTTTCCGGTCGAAAAGCTGCGGGATCAGGCGTCACGCTGCATGGATTGCGGCATTCCGTTCTGTCACAACGGCTGTGTGCTGCACAATCTGATCCCCTCCTGGAACGATTGGGTCTACCGGGGACGCTGGGAGGAGGCGGTGGATGCCATGCATCGCACCAACAACTTCCCGGAGTTCACCGGTCGGATCTGTCCGGCTCTCTGCGAGGCCTCCTGCGTGGTGGGGATCAACCGTGATCCGGTGACGATCCGCGAGATCGAGCGCACCGTGGCCGAGGAGGGTTTCGCGCGCGGGTTGATCAAACCCCAACCGCCCGCCGAACGGACCGGTCGCAAGGTGGCGGTGGTGGGATCCGGTCCGGCGGGCATGGCGGCGGCGCAACAACTGACCCGCGCCGGTCACGAGGTCACCCTGTTCGAGAAGAACGAGCGGGTCGGCGGACTGCTCCGTTTCGGGATTCCGGACTTCAAGCTGGAGAAACGGGTCATCGACCGGCGTCTGGAGCAGATGATAGCCGAGGGGTTGACGGTCCGCACCGGGGTGAACGTGGGGGTGGACATCACGGCGGAGCAACTGCGCGCCGATTTCGAGGCCGTGGTGTTGACCGGTGGCTCGGAGCAGCCGCGCGATCTGCCGGTGCCTGGTCGCGGTTTGCCGGGGATCCACTTCGCCATGGATTATCTGACCCAGCAGAACCGCCGGGTGGCCGGCGCGCACATTCCGCCCACCGATGCGATCTTTGCCATCGGCAAGCGGGTGGTGGTGATCGGGGGCGGCGACACCGGCGCCGACTGCGTGGGCACGGCGATCCGTCAGGGCGCGGCGAGCGTCACCCAGATCGAACTTCTGCCCCGTCCGCCCAAGGATCGTGCCCCGGAGACCCCCTGGCCCATGTGGCCGAACATGCTGCGCACCTCGACCTCCCATCTGGAGGGGTGCGAACGGATGTGGAGCATCCTGACCCGCGCCTTCGAGGCGGATGCCGGAGGCCATCTGCGCGGGATCCACTGCGTGAGGCTGCACTGGGTCGAGCAGGAGGATGGCGGACGCCCGAAGATGCAGGAGATCCCCGGATCCGAGTTTTTCCTGGAGGCCGAGCTGGTGTTGTTGGCCATGGGCTTTCTGCACCCGGTGAAGAGTGGACTTCTGGAGGGGTTGGGCGTGGCGCTCGACGGGCGCGGCAACGTGCGGGTGGATGGTCGGTTCATGACCAGCGTGCCCGGCGTGTTCGCGGCGGGGGATGTGGCCACCGGTCAATCGCTGGTGCTCAGGGCCATCGATGGCGGACGGCGCGCCGCCGTGGCCGTGGATGGATGGTTGCGGAACGGACCTTCGGTTCTGGCCTGATTCGGGCGGGGTGGACTTGACAAAAATCGTGCGTTTCTTTAGCATGGAATGCAAGAGTGGAAGCGTGTCGGTAACCTTCTTGCTGCGGAACTCCCAAAGGGAGGTTCACAGTCGGGGGGTGAGGGGGATCTCCCCCCATCATGCAAGTTTGGAAAAGAGACGCGAGGCAAGCCCCATGAATGGAATCCCGGTCGATCAGGACGATAAACTCGCGGTCTCGATGTCGGGCCTGGAGCAGCGCTGGAACGACATGGCGCGTACCATACGCGAACAGCGCGATCAGATCGTGGCGATGAACGGTCAGGCCGAAGCGCAAAAAGAGGCCATCGAGGATCTGGAAAGCCAGGTTCTCATGCTCCAGGAGCGGATCGATGCCCTGGAGGCGGAAAAGGTGCGCGTGATCGCTCGGATCGAGGGATTGTTGGGCCGGTACGAGGAGTAGGACGGCTTGAGGAGAAGAGGCTTTCGCGCCTCTTTCGGATTGGGTGGCCATGACCGCAACCCACGAAGTGCGCATTCAAGGACAGCTGTTCAAGCTGAAATCCCAGGCCAGCGGGGAGTATGTCCGCGAGCTTGCGCGCTACGTGAACGACATCATGGACCAGGTGGCACGGGAGTCGCATGTGGCATCCGTGGAGCGCACGGCCATCATGACCGCGCTCAAGATCGCGGATGAACATCTGCAACTCAAGCGGGCCATGGCCCAACAGACCGAAAGCGCGAATGAAAAGATCAGCGGCTTGATCGCGGCGAGCGATCTGCTGCTTAAAGGATGAATCCCATGCCAGCACCCCTGCGGTGTTCGTGAGGTGAACAACCTCCTGAGCCGATAACTTATGAACCTGGGAACCGAGCTCTGATTGTGGAGTGCCACCCCTACAGGGGGTTGCCAGAAACAATTATTCATGGGTCCACCTAAACAAAAGGGTTCAGAGAGTGTGATCCCACGGCACAGGCGGGGGCCCCTGGCATGATCGACGCGCACGAATGGCTAATTTGCATGATGGGGGGATTCCCCCTTCACCCTCAACCGTGTGGCTTCCTTGCGGGGGTTCCACGGTAAGAGCGCGCATTGAACCTTCCAAGGCCACGTTGCGTCAACGGCTGCGCGCCGAACGTAACGCCCTGTCCGAGGAGCGGATTCGCGATCTCTCGGCCAGCATCGCGCGTCGCGTCGTGGATGCCTCCTTTTTTGACGAGGCGCATACGATCGGGTTGTACCTTCCTTTTGACCACGAAGTCGATCCCACCCTTCTCATCCACGAGGCTGTTGGTTCCGGACGTCTGGTGTTTCTGCCGGTCGTCGATGGCGCGAACCGGGCCATGCGATTCGTCCCTTATCAACCGGGAGACCCGTTGCGAGTCGGCGCCTACGGGATTCGGGAGCCGGTCGCGTCACCGGATGGCGGGCAGGGGCTGGATACCCTGGATCTGGATCTGTTGTTTCAACCCCTGATCGGTTTCGACCGTGCGGGTGGTCGGTTGGGATTTGGCGGCGGGTATCATGATCGTGCCCTGGCCGCGCGCGGTGAAGCGACGCACCCGTTGTGCGTCGGATTGGCCTATGCATTCCAGGAGCTGCCGTTTTTACCCCGGGAACCCCACGACATCCCCATGGATTGGGTGGTCACGGAGCGGGAGGTGGTGGCATGCCGGGAGTATCGTTGACATCATGATGGGGGTGGACGTGACGGACGTTTCAACCGCGCCCACCTCTTGCGAAAGGTAAGTCGATGGAGATCGTGATGCTGTTGGTGGGCGTGGCGCTGGGCGCCGCGATTCCCTGGGCGATGATGCAGCAGTCGCGGCGTCAGCAGGCGAATGCCGTGCGCGAGCGCGAAGAGCGCATCGAGCGGATGACCCGCGCCGCCGAGGAGAAGATGGAACAGGCCGGTCGCGAGGCGAAACTGCTGGCCAAGAGCGAGCGGTTGCGGGTCGAGGAGGAGGTGAAGGAGCAGTTCCGCGAGCGCTCCGAGGAGTTGGAGAAGCTCAAACAGCGTTTCGACAAACGCGAGGAGCAGCTGGATCGCAAATTCGATCAGCTCGACCAGCGCGAACGGGAGGTGGATCGTCGCAGGAACCAGGTCGAACAGGAGCAACGTGCCCTGGACGGGCGCAAGGAGGCGTGTCAACGCCAGGAGGAGGCGATCGCCCAACGGCTGGAGGAGGTGGCCGGTCTGACCACCGAGCAGGCCAAGGAGCAGTTGGTGGGCGGTTTGCGGGAGGATGTGCGGCGCGAGGCGGCCAATTTCATGAAGCGTGCCGAGGATGAGGCCAAGGAGAGCGCCGATCGCAAGGCCCAGGAGATCATGGCCACCGCGATTCAGCGCCTGGCGGGTGAGTTCGTGGTGGATCGCACCGTGACCGTGGTGCCGATCGCCTCCGAGGAGACCAAGGGGCGGATCATCGGACGCGAGGGACGCAACATCCGCGCGCTGGAGGCGGCCACCGGATGCGATCTGATCATCGACGACACCCCGGAGGCGGTGGTGATCTCCGGATTCAATCCGGTGCGGCGTCAGGTGGCCCGTCAGGCCCTTGAGGAGTTGATCGCCGATGGACGCATCCATCCGGCCCGCATCGAGAGCGTGGTGCGCAAGGCGGAAAAGAACGTCAACAACGAGATTCGCGAGGCGGGCGAGCAGGCGATCTTCGAGTTGGGGCTCTCCGGCATCCATCCGGACATCGTGAAGATGGTGGGCACGCTCAAGTTCCGCACCTCCTACACCCAGAACGTTCTCTCCCATTCGGTGGAGGTGGCCCGTTTCGCTGGCATGATGGCCGAGGAGTTGGGGTTGGATTTCGCCCTGGCGCGGCGTTGCGGTCTGCTGCACGACATCGGCAAGGCCATGGATCACGAGATCCAGGGTTCCCACGCGGTGATCGGCGGCCAGTACGCCAAGAAGTACAAGGAGCACCCTCTGGTGGTCAACGCCATCTGGTCGCACCACTTCGACATCGAACCGATTTCGGTCTACGGTCCCTTGATCAACGCCGCCGATGCCCTCTCCGCGGCCCGTCCCGGCGCGCGGCGCGAGAATGTGGAAACTTACATCAAACGGCTGGAGATGCTCGAATCCCTGGCCATGGATTTCCCCGGCGTGGAGAAGGCCTTTGCCATCCAGGCCGGACGGGAGTTGCGGGTGATGGTGGCCTACGACCGGGTGAAGGACGAGGGGGCACTGACCCTGGCGAGCGAGATCGCCAACCGGGTCGAGAACGAAATGACCTATCCGGGTCAGATCCGCGTCACCGTGATTCGCGAGATGCGCGCCACCGCCGTGGCGCAGTGAGCGGTGAGAAGCTCCACCGCGTCACCGTGATGCGCGCGATGCGCGCCACCGCCGTGGCGCCGTGAGGGGCGCGGCGTTTGGGTTGGATGCTGGTCGGAGTGTGACAGCAGGGAACCGCGAGGACGGGGGGGTGGACCGGGTAGTGGGAGATGAAGTCATTACGGGATGTGCGCCTGACCCTTTTTTTTACCGCCGGCATGTCGCTGCGTGAGTGGGACCGGCTCGGGATGTTCGATCGCGAGGTGGCGTTGTATCTGGCCTTGCGCCCCCATCTGGGCGGAATTTCGTTCGTGACCCACGGTGACCGACGGGATTTGGGGTATCGGGAGCGGTTGCCGGGGATCGACGTGCAGTGCAACCGTCTGAACCTGCCCTGGCCGTGGTACTGGCGCTGGCTGGTCGGCGTGCCCGCCGCCTGGAAACGGGGCGTGGTGGTTTTCAAGAGCAATCAGATCCCTGGCGCGGATACCGGATTGGCCCTGGCCAGACGGTTCGGCAAGCCGTTCATCGCCCGGTGTGGCTATTTGCATTCGGGGGCGATGCGTTTGCGCCACGGGGAGGGATCTCCCGAGGCGGTTCGGGCGATCGAGCGGGAGGGTCGGGTGTTTCGCGCCGCCGACCGGGTGGTGGTGACCACTCCCCTGATGGCCGCGCAGGTGACCGGTCAGCACGGCGTGCCCGCGGAACGGGTGCGGGTGATCCCCAATTATGTGGATACGGACCGGTTTGTCCCGCAACCGGGTCCGAGAGGGGCGGAGGACGGCGCGAAGGTGCTGTTTTTGGGGCGTCTGGATGCGCAGAAGGATCCCTTCTTGTTGCTCGACGCCATGCACGGCGTCGATGCCACGCTCTGGATGGTGGGTGACGGGCCCTTGCGGGAGGCGTTGGCCAGCGAGATCGCGGCCCGTGGTCTGCGTGCCGAATTGTTGGGGACCCGACCGCACGCGGATTTGCCGGAGTTGATGAACCGGTCGGATCTATTCGTGCTCCCCTCGCCGCGGGAGGGTCATCCGAAGGCGTTGCTGGAGGCCATGGCCTGCGGCATGGCGGTGGTCGGTCGCGGCGACGCGCCGGGGGTGCGCGAGGCGATCCGCCACGAGGAGACCGGTCTGTTGTGCGATCCGACTCCGGAGGGGGTGCGGGCGGCGATCGTGCGTCTGCTCGCCGATGGTGACTTGAGGGCGCGTCTGGGGCGCAATGCCCGCGCCCATGCCCTGGAAACCTTCTCCTTGCGACGGGTCGTCGAGATGGAGTTGGCGCTGCTGAGCGAGATCCTCGCGATTCCCGTTGTTTAAGGTTTTTCCGTGATTTCCATTCGTTCCACGTCCGCCAGGGTGATGCGTCGGCCATCCAGGGTGTCGAAGGAGCGTCCCTGGATCTTGTTGCGTTGCGCCTGATAGACCGTGGTGTGCATGGTCTGGACATGGATCACCCGCACATCGACCACTTGGCGGGCCTCGCGCCAGTCGTGATGGATGAACCAGCCGATCCAGATCACGGCGATGACGAGCAGGGTCAGGGAGGTGGTGCGCAGGGAGTCGCGACCGACGCGCTGGAAACGTCGCACCGCCGCGTGTTGGGGGGTGATGTTGAACGGTTCCGGCGGCAGGTTGCGTCGGGCGTGGAGCTTGCCCATCAGGTAGACGCCGACGAACATCAGGGCGGGAAACCAGAATTTCCAAAACATGATGGTGATTTTTCCTTGGGTCTTGAAGAGACGGTCGGGCTTGGCCAAACCGTCTCGGAGGGCGAAGGGAACTATTGCCGGTTTCCCGTAATCCAGAGTAACATGGAATCGTGAGGATATCGACCACGCTCGTTGAGGACCCAGGAGAGTCGGCGATGAAAGCCAAGGATATCATGGTGCGTGATGTGATCACCGCCCCCCCGGAGATGTCCGTGCGCGATCTGGCGCGTCTGCTCACCGAGAATCGCATCGGTGGGGTACCGATTGTCGAGGAGGGGCGCCTGTTGGGCATGGTGACCGAGGAGGAGTTGTTGTCTCAGGTCAAGACCATCCACCCGCCGCTCATGATCACCATCCTGGACGCGGTGATCCCCATTGCCGGGGAGTTCCGCTACGAGGAGGATCTGCGTCGCATGGCCGCCTCGACCGCGGGGGAGATCATGAGCATCGATCTGGAGGCGGTGGACGAGGAGACCGAACTGGCCGAGATCGCCACCCTGATCAGCGACCGGCATGTGGCGCTGGTTCCGGTGTTGCGGGGCGAGGCGCTGGTCGGGATCATCGGCAAGCGCGACGTCATTCGCGGCATGCTGGCGGATGATGCCGCGTGAGCGGAGCGGATGCGACCAGCTGGAGCGGTGAGAGCCGTTCCGAGGCCGAGACGGAAGCGTGGGGGCGGGAGTTGGGCGATTGTCTGGCCCCTGGGGTGGGGGTGTTGCTGCGCGGCGATCTGGGGTGCGGCAAGAGCGTCTTCGCGCGCGGGGTGTTGCGAGGCCTGGGCGTGGCGGATGACTACATCACCAGCCCCACCTTCACGCTGGTGAACGGCTACGACGAGGGACGCCTGCCGGTGGCCCATTTCGACCTCTACCGGCTCTCCGATCCCGAGGAGTTGGAGGGGATCGGGGTGGAGGAGTATGTGGACGGGCGCGGCGTGGTGCTGGTCGAGTGGCCGGAACGCGGCGAGGGTGTCGATTTCGGCGCGGTGCTGGAGGTGCTGCTGGAGGATCGCGCCGACGATCCGGAATTTCGGCGCGTCACCTTGCGCGCCTCGGAGGGTTTGAGTCGGAGCTGTCTGGATGGATTCGTCGCCAAACGGAGTGTGGGACGTGGCTGAGCGGGCTCGGGATTTCATCGCCGCCCATCTGGGGGAGGAGGCGACCGTCCACAAGGTGGCGGGCGATGCCTCGTTCCGGAGTTATTACCGGGTCGCCTCGGCGCGCGGACGCTACATCCTCATGGATGCGCCGCCGGACAAGGAGGACTCCGCGCCGTTCGTGGATATCGCCCGGTTTCTGCGCGGCCATGGGGTGCCGGTGCCGGAGGTGGTCGCCGAACGGCTCGACCGGGGGTATCTGCTGTTGGAGGATTTCGGCGATCAGACCTACCTGAAGGCTCTCGAAGCGGGCGAGTCGCCGGAGCGGCTCTATCGCGCGGCGGTGGAGACCTTGATCGGGATGCAGGACACCCCGGCGGATGGCCTCTGCGTGGCTCATGACCGTCCCTACGATCGGGCCATGCTGCGCCGGGAGTTGGCCCTGTTCACGGACTGGTACATCGAAGGGATCGTCAAAACCCCGATCATCCCCGAGGATCGCCTGGCCTTCGACCGGGTGTTCGACACCCTGCTCGATCGGGTGCTCGAGCAGCCCTGGACCCTGGTCCATCGGGATTATCACAGCCGCAACCTGATGTGGTGCGACGGACGGGTGGGGGTGCTGGATTTTCAGGACGCGGTGATGGGGCCGATCACCTATGATCTGGCCAGTCTGCTGCGCGACTGCTACATCGCCTTCGAGCGTCCGTTCCGCGAGGCGGTGATGGGGTGGTGGTTCGACGACCCGCGCATCCGCGCCCGTTACAGGGTGGACTGGCCGACCTTTCAGGCCGATTTCGAACGCATGGGGATCCAGCGCAATCTCAAGGCGATCGGCATCTTCGGACGGTTGTCGCTGCGCGATGGCAAGCATGGGTATCTCAACGACATTCCCCGCACCCTGGGGTATGTGCGAGAGACCCTTCCGGCCCATCCGGAGCTGGCCGAACTGGAACGGCTGATCGACCGCTACGCGCCGGGTTGAGACAGGGGGTGCGGGCATGCGGGCGATGATCCAGCCGCCGAACCAGGCCACGCCGTCGCGGGTGGGTCACGCGGGCATGCAGGCGATGATCCTGGCCGCCGGATACGGCAAGCGGTTGCGTCCCCTGACCGATACGCTTCCCAAACCGTTGGTGGAGATGGGCGGACGTCCGCTCCTCGACCACACCCTGACGCGCCTGGCCGGTCTCGGGATCCGCCGGGTGGTGATCAACGTGCATCACCTGGCGGACCGGATCGTCGATCACGTCGGGGATGGGGCGGTTTTTGGCCTGGAGGTGGTCTGGTCGCGCGAGGAGTCGCTGCTGGAGACCGGCGGCGGGATGCGCCAGGCCTTGTCTCATCTTGGCACCGAGCCGTTTCTGGCCGTGAATGGGGATGTGGCCTGGGATCTGGATCTGGCCTCCCTGGTCGTCGGGTTCGACGAGACGCGCATGGACGGACGGTTGGGACTGGTTCCCACCCTGGATGGCGGACGCGGGGATTTCGGCGTCGATCCGGTCGATGGCCGTTTGCGCCGCGCCGTGGACGGGGAGGCAGGATGGATCTACTCCGGGTTGCAGATGATTCGACCCGGCGCCCTGGAAAGGTATCCGATCGAACCGTTCTCCCTGAACCGTTTCTACGACGATGCCATCCGGTCTGGTCGGTTGTTCGGCGTGGTGCTGGAGGGGTTCTGGGCCGATATCGGCACACCGGAGCGGCTGGAACGAACCCGCGCGGCGTGGAAAAACCGCTTTGCAATCGGTCCGGGGTTGGCATATAAAGGGTAATGCTGTTGACTCTTTTTTCGGGTTGCGTCCAGAGGACGAAACCCGGTCGGGATGCGGGGGATCCGCCCCCCTTCATGGATATCCAACAAAAGGGAAGGATGACGATGGACTACAATCTGGCCCGGGTCAACATGGTCAAATCCCAGGCGGTGCCGAACATGGTGCTCGATGAGACGCTGCTCGCCGGCATGCTGCGGGTGTCGCGCGAGGCGTTCACCACTCCGGCCCACATGACGTTGGCCTACTCCGACATGCCGGTCGCCTGGAACGATTCGGGCCGACGCTCCCTCACCCCGTTGCAGACCGGCCAGATGATTCAGGCGTTGGCCCTCTCCGCCGGGGATCGGGTGCTGGTGATCGGGGCCGGCAGCGGCTACGAGAGCGCCCTGCTCGCCGCCATGGGCATGAAGGTGTTCGCCCTCGAATCCGATGCCGAGTTGGCGTCGCGCGGAGCCAGACTCACCGAGGGGACCGACGTTGCCTGGAGGGTCGCTCCCCTGGCCGACGGCTGGAGCGAGGCGGGTCGTTACGACGGCATCCTGATCTGTGGCGCGGTGGCGACGGTTCCCAACAAGATCGTCGGCCAGATGCAGCCGGACGGGGCGTTGACCGCGATCATGGGGTTGACCGGCGACGTGGTGATGCGGGGGGTGAAGATCTCGGGCGTGCCAGCCCGCGAGGAGGCGCTTTTCGATACCGTGGCCCCGATTCTGCCCGGTTTCGGCGATGGCGGGTTTCGGGTTTGAGGGGTTTCAACGTAAATCAGGGATGAGACGACCGTGAGTTTGATCGTACAAAAATACGGCGGGACCTCCGTTGGCACCATCCAACGGATCCGCAACGTGGCCGCGCGAGCGGTCGCGGCGCACCGCGCGGGACACCGCGTGGTGGTGACGGTATCGGCCATGGCGGGCGAGACCAATCGCCTGGTGGCCCTGGTGGAGGAACTTTCCGGCGGCGACTACAGCCAGCGGGAGTACGACGTGGTGGTGGCCACCGGCGAACAGGTGTCGATCGGTCTGCTGGCCATCGCCATCGACTCCCTCGGCGTGCCGGCCCGCTCCTATCAGGGGTGGCAGGTGCGTCTGGTGACCGACAGCGTGCATGCCAAGGCGCGCATCCTGGACGTGGAGGCGGCCAACATCCAAGCCGATCTCGACGCGGGCCGCATCGTGGTGGTGGCCGGCTTCCAGGGCGTGGACGAGCATGGCGCGGTGACCACCCTGGGGCGCGGGGGTTCGGACACCTCGGCGGTGGCGATCGCCGCCGGTCTGAAGGCCGACTTCTGTGACATCTACACCGACGTGGACGGGGTGTACACCACCGATCCGCGCGTGGTGCCCAAGGCGCGCAAGCTGGATCGCATCTCCTACGACGAGATGCTGGAGATGGCCTCGCTGGGGGCCAAGGTATTGCAGACCCGCTCCGTGGAGCTGGCCAAGAAGTACAAGGTCCCCGTGCGGGTGCTCTCTTCCCTGGAGGAAGGGACTGGAACTCTGTTGACCGAAGAGGATGATGACATGGAACAAGTCGTGGTTTCCGCCATTGCGTTCAATCGGGATGAGGCCAAGATCACGGTCCTGGGCGTGCCCGACAAGCCCGGCATCGCCGCGTTGATCTTCGGCACCCTGGCCGACGCCAACATCAACGTGGACATGATTCTCCAGAATATCTCGGTTTCGAGCGGCGAAACCGACCTGACCTTCACCGTGCCCAAGGGGGATTTTCGCCAGGCGATGGAGGTGCTGAAGGATCCCGTGGCCTCGATCGGCGCCCGCGATCTGGTGGGCGATCCGGACATCGCCAAGGTGTCGGTGGTGGGGGTGGGCATGCGTTCTCATTCGGGGGTGGCGCAACGGATGTTCAAGGCGCTGAGCGCCGAGGGGATCAACATCCGCATGATCTCCACCTCGGAGATCAAGATCTCGGTGGTGATCGACGAGAAGTACATGGAACTCGCGGTGCGTGCCCTGCACGCGGCATTCGAACTGGACAAGGACGCCGGAGATCGTGTCGGAAAGTGATCCGCATCAATCGGGTCGGGGGCGGGTGACCGCCCCGGCCAGGCTGTCCGGCAAGGGCGGCGGCAAGGGCGTGGGCGAGATGATCGCCATCTACGACACCACGCTGCGTGACGGCTCGCAGAGCGAGTCGGTGCAATTTTCGGTCGAGGACAAGCTGCGCATCGCCCGGCGTCTGGATCTGCTGGGTGTGGATTACATCGAGGGCGGCTGGCCGGGGGCCAATCCCAAGGATGAGGCCTTTTTCGCCCGTGCCAAGGATTTGAAACTGGAGCGGAGCCGGTTGGTGGCGTTCGGTTCGACGCGGCGCGCGAAGGTGAAGGCCGAAGATGACACGGTTCTCAACGCTCTGCTGGCCGCCGGGACCGGGGTGATCACCATCTTCGGCAAGTCGTGGCCGTTGCATGTCACCCGCGCCCTGGGGATCGCGCCGGCAGAGAACCTGGATCTGATTTTCGATTCGATTCGCCATCTCAAGGCACGGACCGATCAGGTCTTCTTCGATGCCGAGCACTTTTTCGATGGTTTCAAGGCCGATCCGGATTATGCCGTCAAGGCGCTGATGGCGGCGCGGGATGGCGGGGCCGACGGTCTGATCCTGTGCGACACCAACGGCGGTTCCCTGCCGGGGGAGATCGCCGCCATCATGAGACAGATCGCCCTGCCGGACGCCCGGTTGGGGATCCACTGCCACAACGATGGCGGGCTGGCGGTGGCCAACACCCTGGCTGCGGTCGAGTGCGGGGCCACCCAGGTGCAAGGCACGATCAACGGCCTGGGCGAACGGTGCGGCAATGCCGATCTGACCACCGTGGTGGCCAACCTGTTGCTCAAGATGGGACGTCACGCCCGTCTGGGGGTCGAGGGTCTGCCGCGTCTGACCGGGGTGAGCCGTTTCGTGGACGAGATGTGCAACCGTTCGCCACAGAAGAACCAACCCTTCGTGGGCGCGTCGGCCTTTGCCCACAAGGCCGGGGTGCATGTGGCGGCGATCCTCAAGGATCCGGTCACCTACGAACACATCGATCCGGAGCAGGTCGGCAACGAACGACGCATCCTGGTTTCGGAACAGGCCGGACGCAGCAATCTGGTCCACAAGTTCCGCGAAATGGGCATCCTGGACGTGGATCCCAACGATCCGCGTTTGCAGGGTCTGCTCAACGAACTCAAGGAGTTGGAGTTCCGCGGCTACCAGTTCGACGCCGCCGAGGCCTCCTTCGAACTTCGGGTGCGCAAGGCGCTGGGGCAGTTGCCGGAGTACTTCCGCGAGCAGGGGTTCCGGGTGATCGACAACCGCATGGTGCGCGATGACGGCGCGTGGATCATGGGAGCCGAGGCCACGGTCAAGCTGGTGGTGGGCGGGCAACCGGTCCACTTCGTCGGCGAGGGCAATGGTCCGGTGGATGCCCTGTACACCGTGTTGCGGCGCGCGCTGGAGTGGCACTATCCGGCCATCAACACCGTGACCCTGGTCGATTACAAGGTGCGCATCCTGCCCCAGGCGCTGGGCGGACGCGCCGGGACCGGTTCCATGGTGCGGGTGTTGATCGAATGGCGCGACGAAGAGCGTTCCTGGGGCACGGTCGGCGTGTCGGAACACATCATCGCCGCCTCCTATGCCGCCATCATGGATGCCTTGATCTTCAAGCTCTACAAGGATGGCGCGACCCCGGCGGTATGACCGGGCAGTGGTGTGAATGGTTTTTGGAATCCCGCAAGCACGCAAGAAGGGTGAAACATGAAAAAAATCGAAGCGATCATCAAACCTTTCAAGCTGGATGACGTCAAGGAGGCTCTCTCCGAGGTGGGAATCCAGGGGATCACCGTCACCGAGGTGCGCGGTTTCGGTCGGCAGAAGGGCCACACCGAACTCTATCGCGGGGCGGAATACGTGGTGGATTTTCTGCCGAAGCTCAAGGTCGAAGTGGTTCTGGACGACGATCGGGTGGATCAGGCGGTCGAGGCGATCGAACGGGCGGCCCGGACCGGTCGGATCGGCGATGGCAAGATCTTCGTCACGCCCGTCGAGCGGGTGGTGCGCATCCGGACCGGCGAACGCGATGCCAACGCCCTGTAAGCGATGAAGGGAGGGCGGGAACTCGGCACCCATTTCCAGCCTGGCGAGGTCATCTTTCGTCAGGGCGATCCCGCGCGTTGCATGTACGTGATCCAGAAGGGGCGGGTGGAGATCGTCATGGAGTCGGAGTTCGGGCCACGTCACCTGAACTCCTTGAAGGATGGGGACATCTTCGGCGAGATCTCGCTGTTTGCCGAAAAGGCCCGCATCGCCACGGCGCGCGCCGTCACCGAGGTGCGCGCCCTGCAACTCGACGAGAAGACCTTTCTCTCCCGGTTGCATCAGGACCCCTCCCTGGCGTTCCGGCTGATCCGCAAGCTGGCGCAGCGCATCCACGAGCAGGATCACGAACTGATGCGTGATCACGCCGACGAGATGGAGATCTGCCCGGTCAGCGGCTTCACCAGTTACATCGATCTGGCCACCTTCCTGGAAACCGAGGTCAAACGGGCCAGACGACTCAAACAGACCATGGCCTTCGCGATCCTGGTGGTGGACGACTACGCCGGGATCGTGGAGAAGCGCGAGGAGGAGGTCGGCGAACAGGTGTCGCGGCGTCTCTCCGAGGTGATCCGCGAACATGTCCGTCGCACCGACGTGGCGGGGCGCTTCGGTGCGGATCGGTTTGGCATGCTGCTCTACGAGGCCGATGGCGCCTCGGCGGTGCATGTGTGCGAAAAGGTGCGCGCAGCCTTTGCCGCTCAGCCGTTCGAGGCGGCGGATGGGCCTTTCCATGCCACCGTGACCTGCGGGGTGGCGATTTTCCCGGAGCATCAACAGTCCGCTCAGCTGAATCAGGCGGCCTATCGGGCGTTCATGAAAGGGAAGACGCGCGGAGGCGATGGGGTGATGCTCGCGGAACCGGGGATGGTGGAGCGGTCGCGGGCCTGATCAAAAAAACACCAGGGGTGGCGATCGATGAAACTCGCGGATCAGTCGCGCGTGGCCGTGGTCGGGGGTGGACCGGCGGGATCGATGGCCGCCTATTTTCTGATGGAGATCGCCACGCGGGTTGGTTTGCGCCTGAACGTGGATTTGTACGAGCCACGCAACTTCTCCCGGCATGGTCCGTCGGGGTGCAACATGTGCGCCGGCGTGGTCTCCGAATCCCTGGTGCAGACCCTGGCCGCCGAGGGGATCAACCTGCCGCCGATCGTGGTGCAGCGCGGCATCGACTCCTATGTGCTGCACACCAGTGATCAGCCGCCGGTGGCGATCGCCACGCCGGTGGACGAACTGCGCATCGCCACGGTCTACCGGGGGGGTGGGCCGCGCGCGCCGGAGGGCGAACAGAAGTGGATCAGCTTCGACGGCTATCTGTTGGAGATGGCCCGCGAGAAGGGGGTCCGGGTTCTGTCGCGGCGGGTGGCGGAGTTGGCCATGGATGCCCAGGGACGCCCACTGGTCGGGGTGGGCAATGGCGAATTCGAGACCTACGACCTGCTGATCGGTGCCGTGGGGGTCAACACCGGGGCGATGAAGCTCTTCGAGGGGCTGGGCATCGCCTTTCAACAGCCGCCGGTCAAGCGCGGCTTCGTCTCAGAGATCCATCTGGGCGTGGAGACGGTGCAGAAGTATCTGGGCAACTCCATGCACATCTTTCTTTTGGATATCCCGAAACTCAAATTCGCCGCCGTGATCCCCAAGGTCGAGTACGCCACCATCTGTCTGTTGGGCGAGGATATCGACAAGGAGTTGGCGGAACGGTTCATGAACGATCCGGAGACCCGGAGCTGTTTTCCCCCGGAGCTGGATTGGCGGATCGGGGAGAAGGTGGCCTGCGGCATGGGTCAGGCGTGTCAGTGCGGGCCGAAACTCAACGTCGGGGCCGCGATCAATCCCTTTGGCGATCGGGTGGTGCTGGTCGGGGATGCGGCGATCTCGCGTCTTTACAAGGATGGGATCGGCGCGGCCTACATCACCGCCAAGGCGGCGGTGGTCACCGCGCTCTTTTTCGGGGTGTCGGCCAATGACTTCCGACGCCGCTACCAACCGGTGGTGGATGGGATCGCCAGGGACAACCGGATCGGGACGTTGATCTTCTGGATCACGGTGTTCTATCAGAAATGGCTCTTTTTGCGGCGTGGCATGGTGCGAATGGTGCGTGGCGAGAGGGCGTTGCCAGGAGAACGACGGGACATGAGCCGGGTTTTGTGGGACACTTTTACCGGCAGCGCCACCTATCGGGAGATCCTGATGCGTGCGTTGACCCCTCGTTTCGTGTTCCGGCTGTTGCATGCGACGTTGACGAGCGCCCTCTCGCGGACGATGGGCGGCGGGATGCGGGACGATCCATCCCGTCCATCATCCGGGTGAAGGCCTCTTGTGCATGGTCGTGGCGGGGAAACGCGGGAACTCTTTCGACTTTCGGTTAATCATGGTGTATGATTGACCGATTGCATCAGAATGGGTTCTGTCTGAACATCGTGGCACACCCGTCCGGGGGCCACGCCAGGAGGGGCGAGGGGGTTCTCTCCCCAGGATGCACCATTCGTATCGCGGATGAAGAGCGAGGCCCATGATCGATCTGTCTGAAAAGAGAATGAACCGCCCCATGGGTGGTGATGGTCGTCAGAATGCCCGGCTGCTCAAAATCCTTCTGGAGAACAGTGCCGATGGTGTGCTGCTGTTGGATCGACGCGGCGTGATCCAGGGGGTCAACGATGCCTGCGCCTTGTTGACCGGTTATACGACACGCGAGTTGAAACACCGCCATGTCCGGCGTTTCTGGAAGCACGAAGGGGTCGGCGATCAACTGACCACCATCGGAGATGCCTTGTGGTTCCGGGGATACTGGATCGGTCACATCACCCTGCCGGTCAAACGGGGTGGAACGGCTCGGTTCTCACTCAAGGTCATGGCCGTTCTGCCGGATCAGGGACCGGTGCGCACCATCGTCGCGCAACTCGGCAGAATCGACGGTGGCGCGGCGGGGTCCGCCTTTTTGTCCGATCCCATGTTCGAGCATGGTTCCGAACGTCCCTTGTCAACGGAGTCGTCCGACTCCACCTGGGATCCCTTGACCGGCCTGCCCAACCTGGCGCTGTTTCAGGACCGCCTGCGTCAGGCCCTGTCCCAGGCCGCGCGTCGTCAGCACGCGGTGGGTCTGATCTTCCTGGATCTGGACAATTTCGCCGTGATCAACGACTCGCTGGGCCGGGAACGTGGCGACGAGGCGTTGCGGGAGGTGGCCCGTCGTCTGGCCCGGTGTCTGCGGACCAGCGACAGCGTGGCGCGCATCGGTTCGGACGAGTTCGCCCTGCTTCTGATCGACATCGACGATGTGACCGCTGCGGTGCGCAATGTCAGCGTGGTGGCGCGCAAGCTCCATGAGATCCTGGATGAGCCGATCGTCATGGGCAGCACGGAGTTGCGGGTGTCGGCGGCCATGGGGATCACCCTCTCCCCCCAGGATGGCCACGAGGCTTCCCAGTTGTTGAAAAACGCCGCCACCGCTCTGTCACACGCCCGTCGTCGGGGCCGCAACAACTATCAGTTCTTTTCCCAGGAGATGACCGAAACCGCCAAGCGCCGTTTCGCGATGGAGACCAGTTTGCGTCATGCCATCGAACGGGAGGAGTTGGTGCTCTATTACCAACCCCAGGTGGATCTGGATACCGGCCTGGTGGTGGGCGCCGAGGCCCTGGTGCGTTGGAAACATCCGGAACGGGGTCTGGTCTCCCCCTTGGAGTTCATCCCCGTGGCCGAGGAGACCGGCTTGATCCTGCCGATCGGCGAATGGGTGCTGCGTACCGCCTGTCGGCAGTTGGCCGACTGGGGCCGGATGGGGCTGCCGATGATTCGCGTTGGGGTGAATCTGTCGGCCTTGCAGTTCCAGCGACAGGATCTGGTGAAGATCGTCGATTCGTGTCTCAAGGAGACCGGCATCGATCCGCAGTGTCTGGATCTGGAGATCACCGAAAGCGCCATCATGGAGGATGTGCAGAAGGCGGTGGATGTGCTCAACCGCATCAGCGCCATGGGGGTCAAGCTCTCCATCGACGACTTTGGCACCGGCTACTCGTCGTTGAGCCAGCTGCGCCATTTTCCCTTCAAGACCTTGAAGATCGATCGCTCCTTCATCCGTTCCATCGAGAACAATCCAGGTGACGCCGCGATCGTCAGCGCCATCATCGCCATGGCGCACAGTCTGCATCAGACCGTGATCGTCGAGGGGCTCGAGACCGATGCCCAGCTGGAGATCATGCGCAATCTGAACTGCAACGAAATGCAGGGGTATCTGTTCAGCGCGCCCACCTCTGCCGAGGCTTTCACCGAAATGTTGCGGCGTGGCGCGTCGCTGTCGCCCAAGGAGGGGGTGTGAACGGTTTTTTTCCCCATCCGAGAGTTCCCCGCGAGTGGATGCGCAAGCTGACACCCGAGGAGGTCAATCAACTGCCGGTGCGGCGCTGGGATGGTCCGATCCGTCTGATCCGCGACGACGCCGAGGCCGAGGAGGCCGCCGTCCTTCTGGCGCGCGAGTCGGTGCTCGGGTTCGATACCGAAACCCGTCCGTCGTTTCGCAAGGGCGAGAACTATTTTCCGGCCCTGGTACAACTGGCGGGGGCCGAGACGGTCTATCTGTTCCAGCTCAAGGGGATGGAGCGTTTCGACGCCTTGTCCGCCATTTTGAGCGATCCGGCCAGGCGCAAGGTAGGGGTGGGGCTTGATTACGACGTGCGTGCCTTGCAGACGCTCTTTTCGTTTCAACCGCGCGGATTCATCGATGTCGGCGAGGTGGCCCGGCGTGCGGCGATCGCCAGTCAGGGGTTGCGCGGTTTGGCCGCGCATTTGTTCGGCATGCGTATCTCCAAGCGGGCCCAGTGTTCCAACTGGGAGAATCCGGAACTCAAGCCGTTCCAGCTGGTTTATGCAGCCACGGATGCCTGGATCAGCCGGGAGATTTATTTGCGCATGCACGAAACCGGGGTTTTCTCTTCGCCGTTGGCACCGGTTGGGTGATCGGCTGGCGGGGGTGGGGTGGATTCAGGACACCCATCATTGCAGGGGACGGGAGACCGCAAGGTCCCCGGCTCAAGTGCGGAGACGGAGTTTCCGAGTTTTGGCTTTTGATTTCAGTTTTTCAAACCGCACCCATTAAGGGATGCGTCGTTCCATGATCAAGGGTCCAGGGGATGATCCCCCTGGTGGGATCCCAGGGCAAAGCCCTTGGGACGTTGCTTTTGACTTGAGCGCGCTCTTCTCTAAAGAAGCCTTTTTCGCGTCTTTGGCGAAACGATCCCGCGAACATGGTCTGGAAAGCAGACCGACGAGGGGCACCCTTGATCCACTAGGCGTCATTGATCCCTGGACCCTGCCAGTTGGGGACATGAAGGGTTGGCGATGGGTGTGTCTGGTACGGCGTGAATGGCGCAGGGTGCGTTTGATGCGACGTGAATGGCGCGGGGTGCGGAATCAGTGGACCGTGACCCGAGAGAACTTGCCGGGCTTGGTCTGGGTCGGCCAATCGTCGGTCTGGATCACCTCGTCGGTGAGCAGACGTCTGGCGCGGTGATGGATCTCATCCCACATCAGGGTGAGCTTGCCAAGTTGGGCCACCATCAGATCGGTATCGGAGGTGGGTGGGAGCGCCTCGGTGGTGGTTTCGTCGGTGTCCCGGATCGAGGCGATGCCAATCAGCAGCGAACGACGGGCTTGGGCGGCGATGTGAGCGATTTTCTCCAGGGAGTGTGAATCCAGGTGGGTGAGATCGGCTTCAAACAGTCGCAAATCCATGATTCGTCTCCGGGTGCCACGCGATGTCCGACACGAGGGTGCTGGGGCGGATGGTCCACGCTGGCCATCATTCTATCTCACTATAATCTAAATTGCGTTTAAACGCCATGAAAAATGCGCACGGGATTCCTTCTTGGTTGCGAAAATCCTCCCCGGTTGGTTCATTCTTGTCTATCTTTTTGATTCTATTGTTTTCATCCTTTATGGTTCCGGCAACGCTCCTCCAGGCGGAGGAGCGTGTCCCCTTTGGCGGTCCGGTGCTGCGGGTGGAGAGCGGCATGCATGCCGGCTTGGCGCGGCGCATCGATTCCGATGCCGAAGGGCGTTATCTGGTGTCGGTTTCGGATGACAAGACCCTCAAGATCTGGTCGATCGGGGATGGCCGGTTGCAATCCACCCTGCGGGTGCCGATCGGCCTTGGCAACGAGGGGTCCCTGCATGCCGTGGCCTTCTCGCCCGATGGCCGGACCGTGGCGGTCACCGGTCAGACCGGTCCGGAGTGGGACGATGGCTATTGCATCTACCTGATCGACGTGCAGGGTGGAGAGATCCGGCGGCGCATCGTCAATCTTCCGGAGGCGGTGACCCACATGGCCTTTTCTCCCAACGGGGTGTTTCTGGCCGCCGTGTTCGGGGAACGTGCTGGTTTGCAGGTGTTCACCATTCCGGACGGAACCCGGATCCATGCGAGTGAACCCTATCAGGCGCCGGCCAACTGGGTCGATTTCGCCCCGGATGGTCGCATGGTGGTCAGTTCCTACGATGGCGCCTTGCGCATGTACGATGCCAATTTTCGTCCCAGCGTGGCCAAGCAGTTGGCCAAGGGCGGCAAACCCCATGGGGTGGCTTTTTCGCCGGATGGCAAGAAAATCGCCGTGGGCTTTCGCGATCGGGCCACGGTGGCGGTGTTGTCCGCGGATGATCTCACGTTGAGCTACCTTCCGGATGTCTCCGGCGTGGTCGGGAATCTCTGGACGGTCGGCTGGTCCGCGGATGGGACCCGTCTGCTGGGCGCGGGAAGCCATGCGGGGCGGGGGAAGTCGCTGATCCGCTGGTGGAGCCATGGCGGGTTGCCGGATGGCAACGGGCGCGGCGAGTATGTGGATCTGCCCGCCTCGAATGGCAATGTGATGCAGATTCTGCCCCTCAAGAGTGGTGGCGTGGCCTTCACCGCCGCGGATCCGGCGTTGGGAGTGTTGGACGGGCAAGGGTTCGCGGTTTTCACCCGCGAGCGCGCTATCGCCAATTTCCAGGGCGGTGCCAGACGTCTGCTGGTTTCGGATCGGGGCAACGTGGTGGAGTTCGACTACGACCCCTCGGGGAGCAATCGGGGACGGTTCACGGTGGACAAGCTGTTGTTGCAGACCGCTCCGACTCCGGGAGCCGGTTTGCACGAGCCCCTGGTCGCCACGGACGAGGTGAACGTGACCGGTTGGTGGGGAGATGGGACCAAGGTGACCTTCAATGGCATGGAGTTGTCGATGTCGGAGAAGGAGATCTCCTGTTCGTTGGGCATCGACGCCAAGAACCGCTTCTTTGCGCTCGGAAGCTCTTTTTCCCTGCGGCTTTATCTCCGTTCCGGGCAGTTGCGCTGGCAGGTGCATACGCCGGGTCCGGTGTGGGCGGTGAATGTCTCGGGTAACGGGCAATGGGTGATCGCGGCCCTCGGCGACGGGACGATCCGTTGGTATGACGCCATGCGTGGCGAGGAGAGCATGGCGTTGTTCGTCTCCAAGGATCAGCAGCGCTGGGCGGTGTGGTCGGCACGGAACTTTTTTGCCGTTTCTCCGGGCGCTTCGAGCCTGATTGGCTGGCACGTCAACCGTGGCAAGGGGCAATTGGCGGAATTTTATCCAGCCGGCCAGTTTCCGCAGTATCAGAATCCCGAGTTTTTCAAGACGTTATTTCAACAGTGATGTGGTTGTGTTGTTTGGCATGGAACCTGCAAGGATTGTCTGCAAAGATTAAGGCGTGTTCAGAACCTCTTTCGCTCTTGATGGATGCAGTCCCGGAGGCAAACCATGAAATACGTGGTGGAACTTTTCGATGGCAAACGGATTCGCGGCCTGTTGATGGATCGGCAACGCAAGGATGAACTGCTGGCCGCCCTCGACCACATCGACCCGGCGTTGGGGATGGTGGTGCTGGAGATCACTCCGCAACCGCTCTGGAAAGCCGAGCGGGAGGTGGAACAGAGCCGTCGGCGCACGATCGGCTGGATGGATCCGGCCCGTACCGTGCCGGTGGACCGCATGATGGCGTGAGCGGTGGGGCCGGCGCAAGGAATCTGGGGCTGCCCGCCCCAGGCCCCGGCGCAAGGAATCTGGGGCTGCCCGCCCCAGGCCCCGGCGCAAGGAATCTGGGGCTGCCCGCCCCAGGCCCCGGTTCCCCTTCCACGCGCCAGCAGGTCGGTCGCTCTTACACCGCCTGCATCGCCTTGAGCAGCGGTTGCACGTCCCCCAGATGCATGTCCCCCATCGGGTAGAGCATTTGCTCCTCCTTGATGTTGTGCTGACGCATCAACACCATCAACGTGCTGGCGCCCCGGGTCACCCCGGAAACATCCCCGCTGGCGACCGCCTGTCCCATCTGACCGATTACCCCCAGCATCTGCCGATGCTCCATGCGCATCACCATGGTCGGACCCTGGGTCATGCCGGTGGCCTGCTCGAAGGCCGGGAAGAACCGCTTTTCCTCCATGTCGAAATGGTGCACCATGGCGACCTGGAAGGCGGCGAACCGTTGCCGGGTCGTCTCCAGATCCCCGGCCTGGGCGGCGTTTTCCATCTCGGCATAAAGCTCGTCGCACCGTTCGTGGTCAAATCCCATGAATTCGCCAATCCCGCGCATCCGGCCACCCGGCACTCGACGCACCGTCACGCGCCACCGCTCCGGACCGTTCTCCAGAGGCAACCAGTCGAACTTCCCCCAGTTGGAAGCCTGAAAGGGCTCCAGCAGGGTTGCCAACGACGCGTCACCGATCAACTCCAGGGCGTCCCCCTCGGTCAGGGAGGCGAAACTGGCGCTCAAACGCTCCAGACGCGTCGCGTCATCCATGCCCGTCAGATTCAATACCGTATTGTTCATGGTGTGTCCTTGTTTGTAAACTGGCATGATGGGGGGAGGACCCCCTCGCCCCCCGGACCATGAGCATCCCTTTCGGGAGTTTCACGGTAACTTAGCATGATGGGGGGAGAACCCCCTCACCCCCCGTACCATGGGATCTCCCTTCGGGAGTTCCATGGTAAACCTGTGCGGCGGTCCAGGCCTGCGACCGCCCCCTTCACCACCCCGTTGCGCGTTTGAACCCTTGATCGCGCCTGTGTCGCGGAATGAAGATAAACCTTCGTGGTCATGACGGCCTTGACATTCATCAATCCTGGCGCAACGATCGCGAAAAAATATCATTCTCGCATCCATTCCTATACATCGAAGAGACCACCCATGCTCACGCGCCACCGCTCCGGACCGTTCTCCAGAGGCAACCAGTCGAACTTCCCCCAGTTGGAAGCCTGAAAGGGCTCCAGCAGGGTTGCCAACGACGCGTCACCGATCAACTCCAGGGCGTCCCCCTCGGTCAGGGAGGCGAAACTGGCGCTCAAACGCTCCAGACGCGTCGCGTCATCCATGCCCGTCAGATTCAATACCGTATTGTTCATGGTGTGTCCTTGTTTGTAAACTGGCATGATGGGGGGAGGACCCCCTCGCCCCCCGGACCATGAGCATCCCTTTCGGGAGTTTCACGGTAACTTAGCATGATGGGGGGAGAACCCCCTCACCCCCCGTACCATGGGATCTCCCTTCGGGAGTTCCATGGTAAACCTGTGCGGCGGTCCAGGCCTGCGACCGCCCCCTTCACCACCCCGTTGCGCGTTTGAACCCTTGATCGCGCCTGTGTCGCGGAATGAAGATAAACCTTCGTGGTCATGACGGCCTTGACATTCATCAATCCTGGCGCAACGATCGCGAAAAAATATCATTCTCGCATCCATTCCTATACATCGAAGAGACCACCCATGCTACCCACCGCCGGACTGCGCATCGATCAGGCCCCTCCCATGAGCCTGCCGTTTCGTTTCTTTGCCACCGCGCCGCTGTTTCTCATGCTCGCCGGCGCGGGGATGATCCATTGGGGCGGCGAACTTTTCATCGCGCCGCTCATGCCGATCAGCGTGGCCACCTTGCATCTGCTGCTGCTCGGTTGGATGGTGATGATCGTTTGCGGGGCGATGATCCAGATGATTCCGGTTCTGGCCGGCATCCCGGTACCCTGGCCCGGAACCATCCCTTGGGTCCATGGCGGATTGATCGTGGGTACCCTCGCGCTTGCTCTGGGTCTGGCCAGCGAACCGATGGTGCCGGGTGTGCTTGTTTTCGCGGCAGTCGTTCTGCTCATGGCCTTGGGCGGATTTCTTGTACCCATTGCCGCCGCGTTGGTCAAGGCTCCGGCGAAACATCCCACGGTCAACGGCATGCGGTTGGCCATGGCGTGCCTGGTCGGAACCACGTTGTTCGGGGTGATTTTTCTGGTGGAACATGCCTTTGGATTCATCGACCTCGACCGGCGCATCCTGGTGGGGATCCACCTTGCCTGGGGACTGCTCGGCGGCATGGGGGTGCTGATCCTCGGGGTTTCCTTTCAGGTGCTGCCGATGTTCTACATGACCCCGGCCTTTCCCGCCCAGGAGTCACACCGCATCCTGATCGGCCTGGCCATCTCCCTGCTGCTGCTTCCCGTGGCACTGGTCGTCGCCGGCGTGGACGCCATCTGGGTTTGGATCGCCGCCTTGCCGGGTCTGGCTGGTTTGATCCAATATGCCATCACCATCCGGACCATGCTGCGCGAGAGAAAACGCAAACGGGTCGATCCCACCCTGCGCCTGTGGCTGTTCGGGTTTGGGTGCGCCGTGGTCGCGCTTGTCCTGCTCGCGGCATGGCCCGCCACCGAGGAGGGGGGGTGGCGGTTTCTTTTTGCCACCCTTTTTGTGTTGGGTTGGGTGACTCCTGTCATGATCGGCATGCTGCATAAGATTGTGCCGTTTCTGGTTTGGTTCCATCGTTTCAGTTCGCTGGCCGGACTGGTCGAGATCCCGATGATGGACGATCTCACACCGGAGCGGGTCGTCGATGTTCAGGTGGGACTGGTGATCGGTTCGGTGGTGGCGTTGCTGGTGGGGATTCCGACCGGGTGGGAATCTCTGCTGGTGCTGGCCGGGATCGGCTGGATCGCGGTGGGGGGGGTTCAGCTGTATGCGTTGTGGTTCGCTTTGCGCATCAAGCCGCCCGAAGCGCCGGTCATGCCGGATTTCGCCAGTTTCTTCAAGGATATGCCTGTCGCTCCCACACCGGGGAACACCATGCCCGAAAGGTGAGCCACGACAGGATTCGGGATCGATCCCCTTTTGGGGAAAGGGGTGGATCAGACTTGATCGGTTGTTGACGAAGTGCGTGGAAATAACCTTGCTTCGTGCTATGGTAGGCTTGTTGGGTCGTTGGTTCCACACGTTTTGGGATTGAGCGACGGAGACTGAGATGAGCGATACCCTGTTCGGGAGCGCCTGGAGCGGATTGCCGAGTTCAAGGCGTTCTTTCCGCGCTACGCCGATTGTCGGGCCTGTGGCGCCGTGGCGGCCATGGTGATCGATGAGAATGTGCGCCGTTTCGCCATTCACCAGGGGTTGTTCGTGATCGAGCAGGCGGGTGAGACCCTGCGCATGGCCAACGAGGCGTATTTCGTGCCGCGCTGCTGGTCGCAATCGTGCGTGTCTTTTCGTGGCCCGCGCGGAGCGATACCATCATGCCTCCCCCACCCGCAGCGGTGTCCGGCGCGCCCCCCAGGTGCCCGGAGTTTCTTGAAAACGGCCTGGAATGGCCATGCCGCACTGTTGGCAGTTCCCTTCGGGGGTGACTCCCCAGCGTCCCAGTTGATAGCCGCGCCGTTCGATCAGAAGCTCCCCGCAACGGGGACACCAGGTGCTTCCGCCGCGCCAGTCGTTGACGTTGCCGGTGAAGGCGAAACGGATGCCGTTTTCCAGGGCGATGCGGCGTGCCTTGAGCAGGGTTTCGAGCGGGGTGCGCGCCAGGTCGCGCATCTGCCAGTCCGGATGGAAGGCGGTGAAGTGGATCGGCACCTCGGGTCCCATCTCCTCGGCCACCCAGTTGGTCAGGGCATGGAGTTCCGCGTCTGAATCGTTTTGACCCGGAATCAGCAAGGTGGTCAACTCCACCCAGACGTTTGTCTCCCGCGCCAGGTGTTTCAATACGTCGAGGACCGGTTGCAGGTGCCCGCCGGTCAGTTTCCGGTAGAACGTCTCGGAGAAGGATTTGAGATCCACGTTGGCCGCGTCCATGTGCGAGAAGAACCAGGCCGCCGGTTCCGGCTCCATGTAGCCGGCGGTGACCGCCACCGAACGGACGCCGAGCGCCCGGCAGGCCAGGGCGGTATCCACCGCGTATTCCGCGAAGATCACCGGATCGTTGTAGGTATAGGCCACGCTCAGGCAACCGGCGCGGGCGGCGGCGGTCGCGATCATCTCCGGGGTGGCCTTCTCGGCGATGCGCTCCATGTGTCGGGATTTGCTGATGTCCCAGTTCTGACAGAACTTGCAGGCCAGGTTGCATCCGGCGGTGCCAAAGGAGAGGATCGAGGTGCCTGGATAAAAATGGTTCAACGGTTTTTTTTCGATCGGATCCACGCAAAAGCCGCTGGAGCGGCCATGGGTGGTCAGCACCAGCCGATCGGACTCGCGGGCGCGCACGAAACAGAAGCCCCGTTGTCCTTCGGACAGCTCGCAGTGACGCGGGCAGAGTTCGCAGACGATCTTGTCGTTCTCCAGAGTGCGCCAGAAGCGGGTGGGTGTCATGGCGGTTCGGTTCCGTGCGATCCTTGACTTGGCATTGAGGGGGAGAACCCCTGCACCTTCTTAACTCTGGACCTCCCCGACGGGAGTTCCAGGGCAGGAGGGCGTGGGTGGCATCATCATACCCGAGGAAGCATTGAATTCCTATTCCATCTGTGGCTTAATAGACATGGCCTGCGCGGTTGTTATGCATGTCGCGGGGGGGTTCGACGAACTTTCAACGTCCAAGGAGTGATGCATGGAAAAAGCCATTGATATCATCAAGCAGGCCCTGCGTAACGAGCTTCACGCTTCCGCGTTTTTCGCCAAGGCGGCAGAGTTGACGAAGGATGACGAGTCCAGGATGCTGTTCCTGGAACTCGGCGGCATGGAAGACGATCACGCCGCCGCTCTCGTGAATCGGTTGAAAAATGCCCCGTGCGCCAAGGACATGGATCTGCCGGCCTTGTTGAAGCAACTGGAAAACTCTCCCGAACCGGTTCTGCCCGCCGCCGAGATGACGATCATCGAGAACGGCGATCCCCGTGCGGTGTTGCGTCTGGCCATCGACCTGGAAAATCGTGCCATGCAGACTTATGCCCGCCTGGCCGAAGAGAGCACCGATCTGGAGGTCAAGAGCTACTGCCTGGATCTGGCCAAGGAAGAGGTGAGCCATGCGACGGCCTTGACCAAGCTCCTGCGCAGCCTCGACATGGACGAGGATGACCGTCCGGGATTGTGAATCGCGGAGGGGTTGTCAAGAAAAATGCGAAACCGCACCCAGTTTGGAAGGTGTCGTTTTGACCGTCGAAAAAAAGAGAGCGTCTGGGAGATTCCCATCCCAGGGTTTTGCTGTTGATTTTAGGGCGCTCTACAAAGAAGCATGTTTCGCGTCTCTTGCAATGCGCCGCGCGCAGCTTTACATGAGCGTCGTTTCCGTTTGTTGGAAACGACGCTCATGGTTGGCTCGGCAGCCTTGAGGAAAACGACGCATCCCATGATGGTTGCGGTCGAGAAGCCGGGGAGGAGACTCTCCGGCTTTTTCTTTGGTTCCGTTCGGGTGCATCCCGGTGGGTGGGTTATTTTCCGGGCCGGTAGGGCGGATGGTAATCCAACACCAGCCGGCTCTCCCCGGCGGGCAGTTCGATCCCCTGAAAGGCGTGATCCACCGGTCGGATCGTTCCGGGCGTTCCGTTGATCGTCACCCGCCAGTAGGGGTCGTGGGCGTTGGTGATGAGGAGCCATCCCGCGCCGTGGCTGGTGGCGGTGATCTCCAGATGATCCGGCGTGTAGCGGGTGAAGCGCGCCTCGCCCTGGGCAAGGGGGCGGAAGGTTTCAGACCACTCCGGAAAATCGCGCCGCTCCATGAAAAGAGTCGTGGCCAACTCCTGGAGGGTGGCCCGCTCCATGGCATCGAGCAGAGTGGATCCATCCTCGAACAGCCGTGCCCGTTCCGGCACGATCAGTCGAGGCAGGGCCGCGCGATTCTCGTAGACGTAATAGGCGTTGTGGGGGATCGATCCGGTCAACGTCATCCAGACCTTCTCCCGCAGCCGTTTCTCCTCCCACGTCCGGCCCTGGGCCAACTCCTCGCGCGGATCGTGCCATGGCGCCAGCGATGGATGTTGCAATGGCCATTGGGAGATCAGAAAGCGGGCATTGGCCAGGGAGAGCAGTTCGATGTTGAACCAGTCGTTTACCTGGAGCGTGGCGCGCTCGGCGAAGCGCGGTTCCGGGCGCATGAAGAGGTAATACCATTTGATGGTGCGTTCCCGTTGTTCCGGATGGGCGGCGAGGGATTTGGCGATCACCCGGCGCCAGAATTGGTGGTAGCGGGCCGAATGGAGCCGGTAGTACCCATCCACGCTTTCGAGGCCGTAGGCATGGAGTTGTGCCGGGTAGATCCGGTCCCCGGAGGCGCTGGCGACGGTTGGCGGCCAGGTGCCGACGCTGCCGACCCGGAAGGGTGTGGTGGCGTGGTCGCCGAGCGCGCCGAGTTTTTTCAGCACCGGATTCTGGAACTGTACCGCGAAGTTGTCCGTGGAGAACCGGTGCAGGAGTTTGCGGGTGGTGTCGCTCCAGCTGATCAGGGGGAGGAGCAGGGCGAGCGCGGTGATGGTCGTGATTCCGATGCGACCGGCTTTGGGGAGGGTTGCGTTGTTCTGGCGTGCCAAATGGAGCCCGGCCCCACCCAGAAGCGGACCTAGAAAGATGGTGAACTGATTGAAATCAAGAAGGTTACCCCGTCCCGGCGAGATCCACTCTTGCCACATGCATTGCAGCCAGAAACCGAACTCGGAGCCGATTGCAACGATCATGTGCAGCGCGAAGAGTCGCCAGGCCCAGGTGGCCCGGCCCTTGGCGATCAGCATGCCGATCGCAAAAAGGCCCAGATAGAGGCCGTTCTGAGGGAAGAGACGCCAGCCGATGACATCCCACACCTGGTGGAACATGTCGGCGAGGGAGGGGATCGGGATGGGTCCGGTCAACGGATCCATGCCTCGGGAGGTCACCGGGCTGTAGGCGAGCAGGGCGAGCAGTTGCGGGGTCTCGCCCAAGGTGATGCCGAGGGCGAACAGGGTGCAGGGAGCCCAGATTGCCGCGGTCCGCCGGCCTCGCACGATCCGGAACCAGAACGGCAAACCCACGAGAATGAAGAAGGTGTAGAGAACCGATTGGGCCACCAGGGCGGTGAAGAGTCCCAGCAGCAGAGCCAGCGGGAGGGGGCGCCAACCAGGCCGGGCGAGAATGTTTTCGAACAGCAGCAAGGTCATGGCAATGGCTGGCAGGCCGAGGGCATCGAGCAGTCGGATGTCCTGGACCCCCCAGAGATACAGGGAGAAGGCCAATCCCGAGAAGGTGGCGGCGACGGGATCGAAGCGGAGTATCTCGCGGCAGAGGCGAAAGGTGAAGTAGCCGGCCAGAAACCGTTGCAACCACATCACCAGACCGTGGACCGCCCAGGCCGGCAGCAGGAGATAGGGGAGGCCGTCGATGAGAAAGCTGTCCACATTGGGGTGGATCAGGGAGGGCATGCCCGTGCTGAACTTGGGTTGCCAGTAGGTGATCCCGTGGGTGAGCAGATCGCGGGCCGCGGCGATTCTCAAGGGTATGTTGAAATCGGCGTTGTCCTGGATGCGCAGGTAGGAGTAGGGGCCCAGGATCCAATAGATGGCCGAGATCAGCAGGGACCAGGCCAGCCAGAAGAGGAGTCGGCGGGGCGGATGTTCGGGCTGGTTGGCGTCGGCAGAGGTGAGGCGTTGAAACATCGCACGGATCCGGAGCGGTCAAGAGCACGCGGGGCGGGTTGGTCCTTATGCCCGGATTGGTCAGAGGGGGTCCACGGCAAGGGACGGGCGAAAATTATCCGCCATTCGATCACGTTAATGATTCAATCCGCCAGAGTCAAGTTCAAACGGCATTTTACCATGGAACTCCCGAAGGGAGGGCCATGGTACGGGGGGTGAGGGGGTTCTCCCCCATCATGCAAGTTCCCATGGAACTCCCGAAGGGAGGGCCATGGTACGGGGGGTGAGGGGGTTCTCCCGCCAACATGGTTAAGCTCGGCAAGCGGTCGCCAGGTTGATCAACGCGCTGACCCGCCATGCGTCATCATCGCTTGCACGGGTTGGTCGTGGTGCTCCATGCGATGGGATATGGCCTTCCGCGGGCATTGGGACTATACTCGACGCGATCAAGATCGCCTCGCGAAACGGTGACGAGGTTGGCTCGAGCGATGGGTGGCGGGATGACGATGGCGGGAAACGCGAAGAGTGTGGAGAAAAAACGCGCGGAGAGGGCCAGGGAGTTGATCCGGGATCTGGTCATGCCCTCGCGTCCGGATCTGTTGCTGGAGGCGATGCGCGCCCAATCCGGCTTTGCACCCGATCCGATGGCCGTGACCGCCTTGATCCTCGAGGATGTGGCCTTGGCGGCGGCGGTGTTGCGCGCGGCCAACCAGGAGCTGGAAGGGTGGAAACGCCGGGTCGCCTCCATCGAGGGGGCGGTGGCCTTGTTGGGCTTCGACCGGGTGCGGGCCATCGTCTCCGAGCAGTTCCTGAGCGCCTCCCTGGTGGCTCGCGAGGGGCCCATGCAGAGCCTGCGTCTGCGTGCCGTGGCTTCGGGTCGTTTGGCCGCCCGTCTGGCGCGCCGTCTCCCCGAGGTGGCGCCCAACTGTCTGAATGGCTATCTTCCCGCCGTGGCGCCCGACGAGGCCTATACCGCCGGATTGCTGCATGACTGTGGACTGATCGCCATGCTGCGTGCCTATCCGGATTATGCTCTTTTTTGCCGGCAGACCCATGGGCAAGGGGCGGTTGATCTGGTGGCCGCCGAGAATGCCCGCTACGGCACCAACCATACCCTGACCGGTTATTGGCTGCTACGCTCCTGGAAGGTTCCGGAGTCGCTTTGTGATCTGGTGGGCGTGCATCACCGGGTGGACGATTTCAACCGCCCCGGTCGCAAGGCCAGCGAACGCCGTTTGTTGGTCCTGCGGGCCATTCTGCATCTGGCCGCCTCGGTGTGCGGCGGGGATACTCCGTCGGCGTGGCTGGTCGCGCAAGAGCCCATCGCGACCTTTTTCGGGTTGGAAACCAGCCAGTTGGAACGGTTGCGCGCCGCCGAGGGGGGCGATTGAGTGCGCAAGTTCCATGATTGGCTTGGATTTTTGTTTAGAAGTATGTTCTAATACGCATCGACAGTCGCATGGGCTGCAATCATCGCATCCATGAGCGGCTGTTTGGTGATTCCATGCATGGAATCACCAAACCTGCACAAGTCGAAAGAACGATTCGTGCTTTTTAAAATTGCTGCGCAATTTGGCGGGCCATCCATGGCGCGCGTCGGCTGTTTGGCATTGGCCAAACAGCCTCTGAGGAACATCTGACTCTTGATTGGAGGATGTCATGGCACAAAAAAAGAAAGTCAAGAAGAGAGAGCCGAACAAATCCGAAGCCAAACAGTCCGCGGTTCTCCAGGATCCGCGCGTCGATGCGCTGGAAAAACGGATTGCCAGCCTGGAAAAACAGGTGAATCAGAAAATGGATCAGCTGGCCGAGCGCAACTCCGCCCTGCTGCGCAAAACCACCGAACAGATGCGTCAACTGTCCGATCGTCAGGCGGCTCTGCTGCGCATGACCACGGAGCGTGAAGCGCAACTGTCCGAGCGCAACTCGGCCCTGCTGCGCAAGGTCACCGAGCAGATGGATCAACTCGCGGAGCGCAATGCCGCCATCCTGCGCAAACTCAACGCTCCCGCCGAAAAGGCCAAAGCCGCGGACAAATGATCCGCATCTGAGTCCTGGAGCGTTTTTTTCCGGGGGGCGAAACATTGTCGGTTCGTTGTCGCGCGATCGTCAAGGCGTGGATTGTCGTCCACCCCGAGCGCGATGCACGACTCGTTCGTATCCAAGGGGAGAGGGGCATGTTGCGAGAGGGGTGGTTTGGATTGACGCGGTTGCGTCTTGTGGCGGGCATTTTATTGGTGATGGGGATGGCCGGTTGCGCGGCGACTCCCGAGCCGGTTCCTCCGACCGGCAAGGAGATGGTCGAGGCAACGACTGTCGCGCCACAACCCCAGGTTCATGTCGCGGAAGTGGCCAAGCCGCCGGTTGAGGTGTCGCCGGGCATGTCCGCGGCAGGCAAAAACTGTCCGTGCTGCAAAAAGAGCTGCGTGGCGGCGGATATGAAAGACGGTCAATGCGCCAAATGCGCCAAGTCCGCCAGGAAGTGCGATTTGAGCGCCAAGAAGGCCCTGTCGTGCGACAAGAAGCGTGATGCTTGCGCCAAGATGAAACAAGGCAAAAAATCCTGCAAGCCGGGCGCCATGGCGGGCAAGGGGTGTGACAAATGCCCCATCCCGGCCAAGTGCGATCACGAGGCCATGAAGGATGGCTGCTGCGCCAAGTGCGGCACGGATGTGCAGAGCGGCAAGAAGTGCGAACTGCCGGCCATGATGCCTGGGATGATGGACCACCAGCATCACTGATGACGCGCCCGCGCCGGCGGCTGGTTTGGTGTTGATGACGCGCCCGCGCCGGCGGCTGGTTTGGCGTTGATGACGCGCCCGCGCCGGCGGCTGGTTTGGTGTTGGCCGTGTGTTGTGCAGGTGGACGGGATCGATCGGCGCCGGAAAAGGTGACGATCGATCCCGTTTTTACCGTTTATGTTTGGGATCCGGGAAGGGATCCTGTCGGGATGAGAACCGGACATCAGAAGGGATGCCATGATCATGGATGCCAGGCGGGTGAATGACGGGAGCAGGCAGGTGCGACCCGGATTGTCGTTCGAGTTTTTTCCTCCACGTCAGCCCGAGGGGGAAAAACTGTTTTGGAACACGCTCGAAACGTTGATTCCCCACCGTCCGGATTTCGTTTCCATCACCTGCGGGGCAGGCGGAAGCCGTCAGAGCGGGAGTGGTGAGCTGGTGCGTCAGGTGCATGAACGCACCGGTTTGCACACCGTGGCCCATCTGACCTGCGTGGGAGCCAGTCGGGCCGAACTGACCGAAATGTTGCGATTCTATCAGGGATGCGGCATTCCGTCGATCCTGGCCTTGCGCGGGGATCCGCCGCGCGGGGAACCAGAGGGCGCTTTCGAGCGCGGCGCGTTTCGTCATGCCGAGCCGTTCGTGGCCTTCATCCGCGAGTATTTCCCCGAGTTCCGTCTGGGTGTGGCCGCCTATCCCGAGGGCCACCCCGAGACCCCGGACAAAGCGCGGGATGAGCTGCATTTCCGGCGCAAGGTCGAGGCGGGTGCCGATTTCGCGGTCACCCAGTTCTTCTTCGAAAACGAGGTCTATTTCCGCTTTGTCGCGTCGTGTCGCGAGAAAGGGGTGAATGTTCCGATCCATCCCGGCATCATGCCTGTTACGGATTATAAGCAGATCAAGCGGTTATCCGAGCTGTGCGGATCAGCCCTGCCGGCTTGGCTCACCTCGCGTTACGAGGCGATTCGGGATGATCCGGAGGCGATGTTGCGCACCGGCGTGGAGATCGCGGTGGCCCAGTGTCGGGATCTGTTGTTGCGAGGCGCGCCGGGATTGCACTTCTTCACGCTCAATCAGTCGTTGGCGGTACCGAGGATTCTCGATGCGTTGTCTGAGGAGTTCTATGCCGGGTAGGTTGTTCGCGCCCAACGGATCACTCGGGAGAACGTAGGCCGGGTGACCCGTTGGGCACGAGTTTTTTGTAAACCGGCTCACTTTTTGAAGTGAACCGGTTTATTTTTGTTTGCTTTTGTCCGTCTCAGGCGGGTTCAACAAGGTCTGTGCCGCCTTGGCCAGGTTTTCCGCCTGGAGCGGGGTCAGTTCCAGGGATACCGGGCGTCCTGGCGGGCTGATCCAGGTGTGTTTTTCATCTTTGTGCAGAGGATGGATCCGTGTCTGTTCTCCGGTGCCGAGGGTGATGGTCAGCCAGGCCGGGCCTTGGCGTCGCGCATCTCCGCGGTGGGCATCCTGGGTCAACATCTCTTCGAGGGTGCTCCATTCCGGGTTGGGCCATTTCCCCTCCTTTTTCTCCGCTTCCAGAGACTTGCCCTCACTTTCCAGTTTCATGCCGTTGATTTCCAATTTGCTTGCCACCGGGCGCATGGCCACCAGATCCATGGGGTTCTTGTCCAGTTCTTCGATGATGTATCTGGGCAAGGACAGTCCATCCGGCTCACCGGGACGCATGGCCAGATTTTCTGTCTCGTTCTTGTAAACCGGTATATGTTCTGTTTCGCCGTTGGTGGTGGTTAACGCGATGAGCCAGTCCGGGTCGCCGTTGGGTGTGGTTTTGCGGAACTGGGTACCGGATGAGCTGGTCAGAGCAAAGCTCCAGGCGCGCAATCGGTTGTCATCGGCCCGATCGACGAGTGGCACCTTCAGATCCCAGCGATCTTCGTTGCTTTTGGTGACCGTGATGTCGCCCTGGGCTTTCCGTTTGACCGTGATGGAGGTCAGATCGACGGCCTGGGTTTTGGCCAGGTGTTTGTCGCGGAGCATGTCGTTTTTTTGCAGGAGTTTGGTCAACTCCTTGTCATCGATCATCACCACCGGCCCTTTTTCGCCCAGGGCGAGGTAGCGTTTTTTGGTCGAGGCGGGTGCGGTTCCGCCGATCAGGATCAATCGTTCGGCATGGGCGTCCTGGACCTTGAGGCGTGCCAGGGGGGTTGTCAGGCCGAAGGCGGAGGCATCGGTGATGGTATCGGTGATTTTTTTCTCATAGGATTTGGAGAGGATTTCCAACAGTCCTTGTACGGCTTCGTTGTTGGTGCGCAGCCGGGCGGGTCCGGTGATTTGCCAGCCATTGTTCTCTTTGGCGATGGTGAACGTTTCGCCTGTGTTGTCGCGGAACTCCAGGGTGGTGACGGTTTCGGCGCGGATGGGGCTGATGGCGCGGGACTCCTGGTCTGCCCGCTCCTTGGCGGTTTCCTTGGAGTCGGCCCACCAGAGGCCGCCGCCGGCCAGGCCAAGAATGATCAACAGAACCAGATTGTTGCGCCAGCCTTGGGACATGGGTGCCTCGTGAAGCGTCAAGAGTGGTTGTTGGATGTGCAAGTGCAAGTGCAAGTGTTACGGGGGACCGGGGGCGATTATCGTCCCCGGCGGGGGCGGGGCAGAGCCCCGCGAAGTTGATTTTGTTTTGTCTTTTGTCTTTATGTCTTTCGCGCGCTTTTCACGATAAGCTTTTTTTCGCGTTTTTTGCGAAAAAAAGCGCAAGCGCGCGCCGTCCTATGTGCCATGGATCGTTGCCGCCTTTTGGCAACGATCCATGGCGAATGGCTCACGAAGACAAGCCGCCTCCGGCGGTCTGCCTGGAGGAGAGAACCGCCTCCGGCGGTCTGCCTGGAGGAGAGAACCGCCTCCGGCGGTCTGCCTGGAG